>CACBVE010000065.1 GCA_902542595.1 uncultured Prochlorococcus sp. | reverse complement strand
ACACTTTAGATAATTCAGGAATCCAATATTTTATATATTCGCAAATAGGATCAAATTTTTTTGCTTGGGTATATGGATTAAAAATTCTAAGTGGTTTTGGATCCATACCGCTACTGGCGCTCCACTGCCATCCCCCATTATTTGCCGCTAAGTCTCCATCAACCAAAGTCTCCATAAATTTTTTCTCGCCCATTTGCCAATTGCATATAAGATCTTTTACCAGAAATGAAGCGACTATCATCCTACATCTGTTATGCATCCAGCCAGTACTATTTAGTTGACGCATTGCAGCATCAACTATAGGTACTCCGGTCTCTCCGTTGCTCCAATGCTGAAACCATTCATTACTGTTTTGCCATGGAAAGTGATCCCATTTTTTTCTATATGGACCTTTCTCTAGCTCTGGGAAATGGAATAAGCAATGTTGATAAAATTCCCGCCAAACAAGTTCTTTTTGCCAAGTTTCAATTGATAGGTAATTTCCTTGATTTGCAAAATCTGAATTTAAATTTAATGTGGCGTTCCAAATTTTTCTAATGCTGATGGTGCCGAATCTGAGAGATGCACTTAAAAAAGATGTCCCATTATGGGAAGGAAAATCTCGTGCAGAGTTATAAGAATATATTTTTTTTTCGTTAATGAATTTTTCTAGTAATATTTCTGCAGCATTCTCTCCAGGTCTACATGGACAAATATTAGAACCAGTAAATTTGATATTTTTGATAAATTTCTCTAGAACCGAATCAGATGAATTTATTGTCTTATCTTTGAGTTTATTTTCTATATCTTTAAACTGGAAACAAACTTTATCTTGTTCATATGAACCTAATAAATTCATTTTTGATTTAAGGTTTTTATAAAAAGGTCCATAAACTGAATAAGGATTATTATTCCCTGAAAATATTTTTAAAGGTTCTACTAATAAGTGATCCCAAGTTTCAATAACTTGAATATTTTGTTCGTTTAAATTTTTTTTTATTTGTAAATCGCGATTAATCTCATAAGGTTCAATTGATCTATTCCAAAAAACAAATTTAGCATCTATTTTCTTTGCCAATTGAGGAATTATTAATACCGGATCTCCTTCTTCCATAATTAATCTGCTACCCATTTTTTTCCAATTATTTCCTAATTCTTGAAGTGAATTTCCTAGAAACCAAGCTCTTGAACTTGCATTGAAATCGTGTGAGTAATTTTTATCAAATATATAAGTTGAAGTAATAGCATTTGATAATGTAAATGCTTTGATTAAAGCTTGATTATCAAATATTCTTAAATCCTTTCTATGCCAAAAAAGTATTCTAGGTTTATTCATAATTTATCTAAAAATTGTTTAGCTCTAAACCAAGCCGTAACGGTTTTTGCGTCAAGAATTTCATCCCCACTAGAAATAAGATTATCTAGTTCGCCAGGATCTAAAATTAATACTTCTATATCTTCATCTAAATCTCCTTTAACCTCGGAGTTGAGTTTGTTTAAATCACGAGCTAAAAATAAATAAATTTCTTCATCTGCATAACCAGGAGCAGGGACAAGAGTACCCAGTTCATCCCATTTGTTTGCACTGAATCCAGTCTCTTCTTGTATTTCTCTTTGAATTGAATTAATAGGTGTTTCACCTATTTCTAATGTACCTGCTGGAAATTCTAATAAATACCTTGAAACAGCAAATCTATATTGCCGAAGAATGATAACTTTATTGTCTTTTGTAAAAGGTACAGCTAATGCTGCCCCAGGATGCTTAATGTATCCATATTCACCTTCATGTCCATTTGGAAGCTCAATTCTATTTATTTCGAAACTAAATTTTTTTGACTTTAACTCAGATATTTTTTCTTTAAAAATGGATTTTCTTATAAGGTTTTTATTGCCCATAATTTTTAAATAAAAATAGCCTAACAGTTATTTTTTGGTTTTGTAAATCATTTATATAGACCATTTTGGGGCATCAAACTTTGTGATTTTTTGGCTTCTACTTAAGATTTCAGATAGTGGCGTAATAACGAAAT
>CACBVE010000064.1 GCA_902542595.1 uncultured Prochlorococcus sp. | reverse complement strand
TTTTCCCAGCATCTGGATGTGAAATAATCGCAAAATTTCTTCTTTTATTTACCGCATCCAGTATTTCTTTATTATTTAAAATTTTAGTACCTAAGCTCATTTTTATAATATAGGGGCTTCTCACTTAGTTCTTAAACATTACCATAGACTATTAAATATTTATCACCCTCTTCAAACACATCTAAAGATGATAAATCATTCTCTAAAGTGAAATTTTTCAACTCTTTAAAAGTATAAGAAGCTCTTAAAGATGCATAATAATCATTAGTTAAAATCTCATTATATTTAGTTGCACATTGAGCTTTGAGTTCTAAAGCAGACTTTTCATCTAATGGCCTTTTTAAGTCCTTGTGAAAATTTATAGTGATATTACTAGACAAACTTCTTATGGTGTTGAAGAAATCTTCAAGATTGGTAATGTGATGAATCAAACTGTTGCTTACAAGTAAACTAATTCTTTTTTTAAGTAAAAGATTATTTGATTTGATCTCTTTAATGTCAGAACAAATGTAGCGTAAATTTTTTAATTTTTTTTGATTATTAGAAATACTTTTGTTATATTCTGCTCTTAAAATCATCTCTTTAGATCCATCTATTCCAACTACTTCAGTATTAGGCCATTGAATTGCTAACTTCTCAGAAATATTTCCGGGTCCGCATCCTAAATCAACTATTAAATCTTTTTCACCTAAAGAAATATTTTTTCTCAAAAGATAATAATTTATTTGATTAATTAGATTAACTTCCCCTTCTGAAAAATCAGCTTCGTCATAAGAAATAACCTGCTCTTTGTCTACCATATATTCAGGTTCAGGGATTCTTTCCATATTTTTTCTGAAATAAAAATTTCATATTAAACATAATTCTACACAAACCGTTAAATAGTGGTAAGAATGGTTGCAGACGCCACAGGTAGAGTTATTCTTCCAGTACGGGTTATTTACATACGTTTTTTATCGTGACTGTTGCACCAAATAAAGCTTCTTCTGAGAGCAATTCCAATGATCTTAAAAAAGATGATTTTCCAAAAACAGCCCCAGCTGCCTTTCCTGTTTTTTTCAGATCTTACAGTAGAAAAACTTCCTCAGGCAAAAGGGAAAACTGGAGCGAAGTTGGCGAAAGGAATTTATCGGGATTAAAAGAACTTGGGAAACTTTCTGAAGAAGAATTGATTCTAATGAGAGAAATGCAAAGTAACCAAAAAGCCCAACCTTCAGGGAGATGGTTATGGATAGGCGGAACCCCTTGGATTAATAAGAACCAGAATTTCTCGGGAGCATACAACTGTACTTCAACAAACTTAATTGATTGGGAAGCCTTCGCATTAATGATGGACCTAGCAATGATGGGATGTGGAACAGGTGCAATAATTGAACCTCATTTTATAAACAAACTTCCTACGGTTTTAAACAAAATAAATATTAAATCAGTCAGTGAAGTTGGAATTACTCCTAAAGATCAAAGAGAAGAAAAGTCATCATTAGAAATCAAAGGAAAAGATCTTCACATCAAAGTTGGAGATAGCAGAAGAGGCTGGGTAGATAGCTACAAATATCTTCTTGAGGCATCAAGTAATGAAAACCTTGAAAGAGAAATTGATGTTTATATAAATTTGGAAGATATTAGACCTGCTGGAGAATCATTAAAAGGTTTTGGTGGGATGGCAAATCCTATTAAATTGAAAGATCTATACTCCAGAGTCGCATCACTTCTTGAAAAGGCAATAGGCAGGAAATTAAGTACCGTAGAGTGTTGTTTATTAATTGATGAAGCCGCAGTAACTATTGTTGCTGGGAATATCAGAAGAAGTGCTGGAATGAGACAATTTTCCTCAAATGATAAAGAGGCGGCATCTGCGAAAGAAAATCTATGGAGTCAAGATGCAAATGGTAATTGGAGAATAGATCCTGAAAAAGATGCCCTCAGGATGGCTAATCATACTAGGGTTTACCATACAAAACCCACATACCAAACTGTTTTGGATGCCGTAACAAAACAATTCCATTCAGGTGAGGGAGCTA
>CACBVE010000063.1 GCA_902542595.1 uncultured Prochlorococcus sp. | reverse complement strand
TGAAAACAAAGTTAGTACCCCTATAATTAAGGCACATGATGTGTTTATCGGTTTCATGAGTTTTATTTTTATTATGGAAAAATAATTTCACAATTGCGAAGATAATCTTCTCTTCTGCTAAAAGTATCCTCTTTTTATATATCTATTTGTAGTAATTAACTAAATCGATAATTAATATTGCTAGTAATAAAAAACCTAGAATAAAAGGTAAATAAGGATATTTATTTAAAATTTTGTTTAGTTGATTTTTCGATGTTTTTTTTTCCTTTTTCTTTTCTCTAGGTGGTAAGCCTAACTCTTCCCTTCTCTTAGCTTCTCCCATAATTTTTAAAATTATTTAAGACTATTTTATATACTTAGATAATAGTAGTGTATTGTTCTAAATTAAAATTATTAACGGTTAATTTAATTTAAATTTTGGATATATTAAAAATATATAAAAAATTACATGATAGAAGTAGTTTGGTCAGTAAATTTAATGATTGCAATTCTTATTATTGGTGTTGCCTGGGTTCTTTATTACATATTTACTTATGATCAAAAATTTACCTCCTAGATAAATGTCAGATAAAGATCTAAGCAATTTTCTAAAAAAAATAGAGCAACTTAATCAAATTGCTGAGCTAATAAAAAATAATCCTAGTAAAAAGTTATCCCTTTCAAAATGCAAGAATCATTATGAAGTAATTAGATTAACCACTGAATGGGGTTTTGATATTGGTAAAAGGTGGGGAGAATATTAATTGATTTTATTACCAGCATTATTAAAATTGCCATCAACTTCAAATTAAATTCCTAAGATTAATTAGTATTTCTTGTGTTGGAGTTATGAAAGAAATTGGAGAGATAAAGTCAAACATATATAAAATAGCTGCTGTTACAGATAGAGGGCAAAGATTAAATAAATTAATTTCTCCTATGTATGAGGAAAAAGCTAATGAAATGGATGAATTGATTGATGCTCTTAAAGACTTTAGTTTTGAAATATCAGAAAAATTATTGTCAGGAGAGTGGGAATTGATTTTTTCTAATGTTGAATTATTTCGAAGTTCTCCTTTCTTCCTTGCTATTGAAAAGGCATTAAATGATGAATTTAAAAGTAATCTTTTTTTTAAATTACATCAATTGCAAGTAGGGTCCTTTGGAATATCAACTATTGGGAGAATTGCCCAAAAGATTGATTTTGACAAAAAAGAATTTATATCTACTTTTGACACAACAATATTTGGGCTCACAACAATTCCTATCTTAGGTTGGTTCAAACTCTTGCCTACTTTTGGTGGAAGAGTAATAACCTTAGCAAGTGATTTAGTTTTAAGAAACAATTTGCTTGATATGAACTTACAAAAGACAAAAGTTTCCAAAGTTGATGGACTAAATAAGATTCCATTATTTAGTGAATTACTTATGGATAGATGGTATCCAGTTAAAGAGGTATGGAATAAGTTACCTTGGAATAAAGAATCGCCAAATTGTCAGGTTTCAATTGTATATTTAGACGAAGAAATGAGAATTATGCAGGATATGTATGGGTCTATTTTTATTTATATAAGGCCTTCAATTTCCTTGTTGAATTCAAATAAAATTTCTAATGATTAATTTAAAGACTGACTAATATTTTTAGTAATTTATAGAATAAATCCATTAAAAACTTATTTTAAAGATTAATTAATAAAAACATCTCACATTTTGGATACATATGGGTTATGTTCGTAGTGAACATTTTTTATTATGCTTAGAAATCAAGAAAAAAATTCAGTTGTTAGAGGAATATTCTTAATAGGAGGTTGGGTCCTAGGTCTAGACAGGTTCTACGAAGGAGATAGAAAAGGTGGTTTTTTATCAATCATTGGCTGGAGTATCACATTTTTTAGCTTTATCTTTCTTAAATGTTCAGGTTATAAATATGTTGAGGGTGTGAAAAATTATTCAGATTATTCTCCTAACCCGTTAATAGTATTACCTTTACTAGCAGGAGGATATGGTGGCTTTCTAATAATTAAAAAGGCATTTAGATTAGCAAAGCAATTTGAAAATGCTGAATAATACTAACTGCAGGTAAATTCAAGATAATAATCCAGATCCTTTCAAATAAAATTTAAATAAAAGAATCACTAAAAGGTTTACAATTGCTAAGGCTAATAACCCATTTCTGTTTTTTACATCTAATTTCT
>CACBVE010000062.1 GCA_902542595.1 uncultured Prochlorococcus sp. | reverse complement strand
ATATTCAGATTTAAAAAGACAATTAGAGGTTTTAAAAATACCATACTTGGAAAATTTTAATTTAGTAAGAGGTCTAGATTATTACACCCATACTGCCTTTGAAATCACTAGTGGGGCTTTAGGTTCCCAAGCTACAGTTTGTGGGGGAGGAAGATACGACGATTTAATAAGACAAATGGGAGGTCCAAACACCCCTGCAATTGGTTTTGCTATTGGTCTAGAGAGATTAATTTTACTAGCAGGAAAAGAGCTTGAAGTTCCAAGAAATACTGATATTTATATTATTAATCAAGGCTTAATTGCTGAATCATTAGCTATGGATTTGTCTAGAAAATTAAGAGATTATGATTTAATAGTTGAGTTGGATTTAAGTGGAGCCTCATTTTCTAAACAATTTAAAAAAGCAAATAAAATTAAATCTAAAAGTATTATTGTAATAGGTGATGATGAGGCAGCTAAAAGAGAATTTTTAATAAGACTTTTTGATCAATCCGCTAATGGGAATAAAGAAGAGGTTATATCTTTTGAGAATAATATTAAATTAGAAAAGTGGATCCAAAATAACTTGTTTTCAAAGTGATAGTTATGCTCTTGATGTTAGTCATAATTTTTCTTTCTATAATTATTTTTTTTAATTTAAAGAATTTTTTAAAATTCAATAGAAAACAAAAAGTTTTGAATGCTAAAAAATTAACAACTTTCAACAAGAGAAATCTTAATAATTGGATGAATTTAACTAAAAAAGAAAGATATAACTTATTTAAAAAAGACTCTTTGGATTATATGGATAAAAGAAAAATTTTATTAGACGAAATTAGAAATGAATATAAAAAAATATCTAGAGAAAATTCTGAGGAGAACATTAAAAAAAAATAATTATGGAAAAATTCTGGACTTCAAAAAAAAACATAAATGGATTGAGACATTTTGTTTTAGTAAATGAGACTAGAGAACAAGGAAAAATTACTTTTTTAATGGTTTCGGTACTTGATTCTGAAATTTACTTAAAAACTACTTACGAAGAACTTATAAATAGTGGAAATTGGCACAAGGGTTGGATTATTCTTCCAAAGCTTAAATCAGTTACAGAAGAATACGTCAAATATAAATCCATCAATAAAGGAGAAGATATTAATGAAGTTTTTATTAATGAAGATTCTTTATTTAATATTTCTTAATTTGACATAAATCTTTAAAATCTATTTTCAATATAAATACACGGTTTTTGTTACTTAATAATTATTTAAAAGTTTTACCCCTTTCAAAAAAATAAAATTGACGTTATTAAGGATTTATTATATTTAGTTAATTAAATGTTAGGGGAAACATGGAGCTCATCTGAGTTGACCGCAGAAAAATTAGGAATAACTGAAATAAAACTTTCATTTTTACGTGAAAATGGAATACTCAAGCCTGGGATTCATTGGAAAAGCTCTCCACTAGGTCAGAAAAAACCTTGGAAACCCAAAGCGCTTTATAATGTAAAAATGTGCAGAAAAATAATTAATAAATTTTATTCTGAAGGAAACTATAATATTGCAGCCTAAAACTAATAAATTTTTGTTGATTTGGAAAAATTTATAAAATCTCTACTCTATTAGATTCTCATCCTTACATTCGATTAAAGTATTTTGCAAAGTTGGATATAGGTTAATCATATTTATAAATTGTTTTGATTTTCTGTATGATTTTGCAGCCTTTTTGTAATGAACTTCAGATTTCATTTCTAGTGAAAATTTTCTAGAAGACTCTTGAGAAGTAGTCATAATATTAGATGTCTTAACTCATATTTAATAATTGTTTGAGAAAGAGGCAATAAACAATAAAGTTTAATGAAACAAAACATCGTTTAATGTCAGCAAAAAGAAATTTAATAAAAAAAAATTTAACTTAAATCTCTTTTAATTTGATATGTAATCTATCCTCTAGCAATAACAATACTGTTGAAATCTAACTTATTTTATATTTAAGAGTTTTGGGAAATTAATTAATTTTTTTTCTTAGGATTACTAATTTTTACAATTTTGTTGTGAATTCAACCGTTTGATGAAAATTAAAGTATTCTCGAAACGTTTAAGCTAATCATTTCCTAAATGCAAACCTACGGTAATCCAGATACCACTTACGGGTGGTGGGCTGGAAATTCAGGTGTAGCTAATCGCTCAGGAAAATTTATCGCTGCTCATGTAGCTCATGCAGGATTAATTGTTTTCTGGGCTGGTGCTTTCACCCTTTTTGAACTTTCACGATTTGATCCTAGTGTTCCTATGGGTCATCAACCTTTAATTGTTCTTCCACAC
>CACBVE010000061.1 GCA_902542595.1 uncultured Prochlorococcus sp. | reverse complement strand
TTAAATCTAACTTTCAATTCAATAAATCACCGAAACAAACATTTTGCAAAGGAAGTTTTTCCTTCGAAAATTTAAAAATAAAACCTGAAGCTTTCTCAGAGATTATAAATTCAGATTTAACTAGTTTTTATTGTAGAGATAAAAATTTAATAGGAAATTCAGAAAACTTGAATTATGGAACTTTAACTTCAAATTTTAATCTTAATGTTTCATTAAGTGAAATTTCAAATAATATCGACTTTGAAGGAAGTGTTGGATATATTGATAGCCTTAATTCGGATATTAAATTATCAGGAAATATTCCTTATTGGTTTGATAAAAGAGGTATTAATTTTGGAAATATCGATTCAAGATTTTTTATAAATAGAACTCAACTATCTAATTTAAATATTTTTCGAAAAAATAATATAAGAGGTTTTATAACTGCTAAAGGTGAATTAAAAGGAAAAATTAATGATCCTAATATTTTAATCAACTTTAATGTTGATTACCCCCACTACAAGGGTATCCGTATAAGAGAGATATGGGAGGGTGAGATTAAAAATGTAAATGATGCATTCCTGCTAAATATGAAATCTAGATATTCTCCAATCCCTTCATTTCTCTCGGCTAAGTTTGATTCTGAGCTTAAACTTGATAGTGTGAACTTTAGTAGAATTTTCAATACTAAACAAGGGACTATAGAGATAGTTAAAGAGAACAATATTTATATTTGGAGAGCTGATAATTTTCCTATTGATGAACTTGAGTTATCCATAAGCAAAAATCAATTTGATAGAATTAATGGAACTATAAATGGCGTTGGATCAATATCTCCTGATCAGTCATTTCTTGATGGAAGACTTGCTTGGAGTTTAGGTAAGTATAGAAATATAAAGTTAGCTAATTCGTTGTTTGACTTTAGCTTCAAAGATAATTCTTCTTATGTTAATTCATCATTGTATCCAATTGATGGAGGAATAATTGAAGTCGAATATAACTCAAATAAAAATAATTTTATTAATTTAGAATTCAATAATATAAGCACCAAATGGACGATACTTACAGCCTTTGATATTTTCAAATTTGATAATGAAAAAGTTATTCCAACAGGAAAATCTAAAATTTTGGGTGACTTAGAAATAATGAATGATAATAAATCTTTTAAAGAGAGGATAGATTTTATTGATAACATTATTGAAAAAAATAATACTCTAGAGGATAAATTTAATTTACAAAAATATTTAAGTAAATTCAGTAGTAGATATGATGCAAAAATTACTATAAATGGTGATTCAGCACTCAACTACACATTAAATGCAAAATTAAATGGATATCTCAATGTACCTGTAGATGATTATAAAAATGAAAAAGAGGAATTTTCTATTGATTTGAAAGGAGGATTATTTACAGGTGAAGGCTCCTTGAATATTAAAAAGCTTCCATTAAGTTCCGCAAATATTTTTTTAGATAAACCAAGAGATTTTGCTGGGGGATTAGATTTGACTCTATTTTATAATCTCGATACAAAATCTTTCTCAAGTAATATTTATTCCAATAATTCATCAATAAAAAATAACCAAATAGTATTTGACAAAGGGCTAATTGAATTTGAAGAATCAATTTTTAATATTGATTTTTTCTTGTTAATAAATGACTCTAAAATTCCTATTAATATCGAAGGCTCAATACCTATTAATAAACAAGATGACTTAGATCTTAGATTAATTGGAAATGGAAAATTTATTGAGTTAATAGATATTTTTGCTGGTGAATACTTTACATTTAAAAAAGGTGACTTGAATCTTAGAATGATAATTAAAGGTACTTTAAATAAACCTATATTAAATGGATTTTTGGTAATTAAAGATTCTGAAATTGATTTTTATAACAATATAATTAAAGATATTAACAGTCTTATTATTTTTGATTTTGATTCTTTAGAGATCAAGAATCTTGAAGCAAAAGCAGAAGATTCTGGGAATATTTTAGTAAAAGGGACTTTGCCTTTTTATGATCAAAATGATGCAAAAAAAACTGAGATTAACTTTAAAACGAACAAATTTAATATTAAAACAGATAATTTAAATTTTTTATTAGATTCAGATCTTGATTTAAGTGGATCATTTGAAAATCCAGTTTTAGGAGGAAATCTATCTCTTAATAATGGATTTATTAATTTTAATAGTTCCAGTCAAAACAATAATGTAAATGGAAAAAATAAAAGAAAACAAGTTACAAAAGATTGGCCAGAACTTTATTGGAGAAAGAATGAGAATATTGAAATAATTTCAAATGAAACAATTCTGAATTCTGTTCTTTTAGGAAAAACTTTGCCAAATTATTTGGATAATTTGAGTTTTAATAATCTTAAA
>CACBVE010000060.1 GCA_902542595.1 uncultured Prochlorococcus sp. | reverse complement strand
AAAATCATTATTTGAATTCAATAAACCAAAATGAAATTAAATTTATCATAGGATTTCATTACAATTTGCGAGGTAAATATTTATTTTTCTCATACTTGATATATTTTTTCTTTTTGTCTACTTTTTTTCAATTCACCACGTTTTTTCTTAAACTCAACTCTTTTCCTTTGTGATGCTTTAGTAGGTTTTGTAGATTTTCTAAATTTAAATGGTTTATTTAGCCCATCTTTTATGATTAAACTAAATTTAACCAGAGCTAGCTGCCTATTTAATAATTGATTTCTATGTTCTTGAACCGCTAAACATAAACTATTTTTCACTAATTTGTTTTTCAAATTAATCTTAAGAATTGCTTTCTGATAATCATTTAGGACTTTTGAATCTTCTAAATTAAAAATAATCTCTACTCTGCTTTCAATTTTATTTACATTCTGACCTCCAGGACCTGAGGATCTGGAAAAACGCCACTTAATTTCGTTTGATGGTATTACTAATGTTTTAGTAATTTTTAAATCCATTTTTAGTTCTTCTTAATTTAGAATTTTGAATTATCTCTCTAATACTTTAGAACATACCTTAAAAATTGATCGGTAAATACTGGGCGGTTATGTTAGGTAAACCGAAATTCGGTGTATTTGCCGTATCAATATCTTCGGTATTTATCCTTTCATATTTCAAAGAATTATCAGATATTGGATTTGTACTAATTTAAAGGTCACTTATGTATTCAATGTTTGATCTTCTTTTTGAAACACCTTCATATCGCCCAGTATATGTTATTTCCGATAGTGAAATGAAGGAGTTAAAGAAAAACCAACATCAAGAAGAGCTTGATGAAATTACAAAACAAAAAGTAAGCCTTGAAGATGCTTTTAAAGCTCAACTAAAACATCTTGAAGAGAGAGAAAAAGAAGTAAAAAAAGAACTTAAAGTACTCTCAGCCTCAAAAAATAAATAATTTCTTTAGAGGAATTACTTTTTCCAAAGACGGTTTTAACCGTCTTTTTTAATTCTTTTAATCTTAAGGTTTCCATTTAATCCACAGATTTTAAAAATATTTTCCATAATTAATTTATGAATAACAACAAAGAAAAAATAAGAATGTTCTTACCCTTTAGCTGGGTAATTTGTGCAGCAATATCTTTTGCTTATATAAATTCACATTTAATAAATACCTAATATAAATGTCTTATCCCTCGAGAGACGAAATCATTGCATCTTCAAAAGGGTGGGTAGCATCTTTTTTAAATTTTCTTCCCGGTTTGGGATCGGGTTACTTATATCAAAGAAGGTGGAAACCCTACTTTCTTACCATAACTGCTAGTACTTCATGGTTCGCTTTAGGTTTTTTTTTACAAGGAGATTCAAAACCCTCTCAAAGTGAACAATTAATTGGAATTGCTGGTCTTTTTTTTATATCAATAGTTACAGTTATAGAAGCCAACTTGGCTTTCAAAAAAGCAAGTAATAAAACAAAAGCTGAAAAAGAGAAGATAATTTCCTCTGAAAAAAAAGGGTGGTTTAAATAATTCAAATTTTATATCTAAAAAAATATTTAATTAGTTCTCATTTCCTTAATTTAAATAAATAATTACCATAAATGATTTTTAAGATAATTAAAAAAATTTTTTTTTAGTTATAAAAAAATAAAATTTCCTTTTCTTTAAGACCTTCCCATCCCGAGTCTATTAATAATTGATTCAATGTTTCTTTATCAAAATGCTTAGAACCCGTTTTGACGCATCTATTTCTCATTGATTTTTTAACACCACTCCTTTGTCTTTTATTCTCCTCATCCATAATTCTATTGTATAGATCTAGCATTTTTTGAGGGATTGGAGTACCGTCAAGATCCACTCCATTTTGAATAGCAAGATCAACAGCCTGCATTCCCATTTTTTTCATATATAAAAAAAAGCTGAAACCATAATAAAACAAAAGTTATTAATCTAAAAATGTTTAAATAATAATTTATTGATTTTGAATTTCCTTAAGTACTCTAATAGCCTCTTTTATGTGTTCAGGACCATTCAATAAATCTCTAAAAATATGCCTAACTGTACCTTTGCGATCAATAACGTAAGTTACCCTACCATCCATAAAACCTAATACTCTAGGAACTTTAAAGGTTTTCCTAAGAGAGTCATTCGTATCACAAAGTAGAGGATATTGTAATTTATTTTTATTGGCAAATGCTAAATGACTTGAGGTACTTCCATTACTTACTCCCCAAACTTGCGCACCTAATACTTTAAATAAGTCATATTTATCTCTAAATCCGCAAACTTCTATAGTGCAACCCGGCGTATCATCTTTTGGATAAAAAAACAAAACAAGGGGATTTTTTAATCCCTTATTTGATCTTTTAACTCCATTTTGATCCAGTAAAGAAAATTCTGGAATTTTATCTCCAATCTGCACAACAGTCCTTATAAAGCTCCATATTAGAGGTTAATATCTTTTTTTTGTGGCCTGCAAAGTAAATAACTAATATTAAAGTCAGTTTTTTTGTTTTAAAAGAT
>CACBVE010000059.1 GCA_902542595.1 uncultured Prochlorococcus sp. | reverse complement strand
TTACTTGGGGTAAACGGTATTTGCGTTATTGGCCATGGAAGCAGTAAGTCTCTATCAGTAGTTAGCGCTCTTCGCTTGGCTCATTCGGCAGTTAATCATGATGTGATGGAAAATTTAAGTCAACTTCAAAAGCTTCAAGTTTTAAATTCCTAAAACATATTGCGTCAAATTTATGTTTGACTTATATAAGTAACTAAAAAACTCTTTTGGAAGAAATAAAGTTTAATCAAGTTGGAGTCTCATTTAAAGGAAGTGGTAGTTATGTGCCCGATCAAATACTAACTAATCAAGAAATAAGTCAAAAGGTAGATACAAGCCATGAATGGATAAAATCTAGAACTGGAATTTCTGAGAGAAGAATTTCTAGCTTAGGAGATAACGTTACTGAGATGGGTTACGAGGCTGCACTATCTGCGATTGAAATGGCTAATTGGGATATTAAAACAATTGATTTAATTATCTTAGCTACTTCTACTCCGCATGATTTATTTGGTTCAGCGCCATCTATTCAAGCTAAATTAGGAGCTTATAATGCTGTAGCTTACGATTTAACTGCAGCATGTAGTGGTTTTTTATTTGCCTTAATAACAGCCTCACAATTTTTGAAAGGGGGTCTTTTTAAAAGAGCTATTGTTATCGGAGCAGATCAATTATCAAGCTTTGTTGATTGGAATGATAGAAGAAGTTGTATTCTTTTTGGAGATGGAGCGGGTGCATTAGCAATTGAAGCAACAAATGAATTTGATAATTTCATTGGTTTTGATATGAGAACTGATGGGGAACGGGGTTCTTATCTTAATCTTCCATCAAAAAATAATAAGGATTCAATAATTGATAACATTGAGTTTTTAACTGGAGGTTTTTCTTCAATTCAGATGAATGGTCAGGAGGTTTATAAATTTGCAGTCAAAGAAGTTCCGATAATTATTGAAAAGTTGTTTAGAAAAACAAATTATAATTCTGATCAAATTGATTGGCTTGTGTTACATCAAGCTAATCAACGAATATTAGATTCAGTAGGAGATAGGTTAAAAATTCCTAGAGAAAAAATACTCAGTAACTTAGGAAAATATGGTAATACTTCAGCAGCAACAATTCCTCTAGTGATGGATGAGGCAATTAAAAATAATAGAATTAAACAAAATGATATTATTGCTACAAGTGGTTTTGGCGCTGGACTAAGTTGGGGAGCAGCCCTCATCAAATGGGGTTAAAAACAAAATAGGAAAATTATGACAGTTGCATGGGTATTCCCTGGACAGGGTTCGCAAAAATTTGGAATGGCAAAACAGATTGAGAATTTGCCAAACTCAAAGGAAAGATTTCGTTATGCTTCTGAGATATTTGAAAGAAATTTATTTGAAATTTGTGAGTTAAATTCTGAACCAACAAAACCTCTTAATGATTTGAATGACACTAGAAATACACAAATTTGTCTTTTTTTGGTTGAATCAGTTTTACTAGATGCCTTAAAAGATAATGGGTTTAAACCAACTTATGTTGCTGGGCATAGTCTTGGAGAAATCACTGCGCTATATTGTGCAGATGTTTTTTCATTCGAAGATTGTGTATCACTAATAAAAGAAAGATCTCAATTAATGGTCAATGCTGGGAAAGGATCTATGGCAGCCGTAATTGGTTTTGATAGAAATGAACTTGATATATTAGTTCAAAAAATTGATGATATTGTAATTGCTAATGACAATAGTTCCTCTCAAGTTGTTTTATCAGGGTCTAATGAAGCATTAAACAATTTATCAAGAAAAATTTCTTGTAAAAGATTCCTAAAATTAAATGTTTCAGGTGCATTTCATTCACCATTTATGAATGAACCGTCTGTAAAATTTTCTAAGTACTTAAGACAGATCAAATTTAAAAATCCCTCTTTCCCAGTCATAAGTAATTATGAACCTACACTTTGTAATGATCCAAATGAGCTTAAGATTAGATTAGAAAAGCAAATGTGTAATGGGGTGAGGTGGCGAGAAACTATGGATTTAATGGCAAAAGATAGTGATCTTCATATTGTTGAAATTGGTCCTTCAAATGTATTGAGTGGTCTAGGAAAAAGACATCTCAAAAATGTACAAATTTCTCAAGTTTCATCTTCTGATCAACTCTCTTATTAATTTGTATGAAAAATGATATTATTCAAAAACTAATCTATGAATTAGTTAGCAAACTTCTCGTACTTCCAATTTATAAATTTGTATTTAAAGGGAAATTAATAGGTGGAGGAAATATTCCCAAAAAAGATTCTTTTATAATGGTTTCTAATCATGGTTCTTTACTTGACCCTCCTTTGATAGGACATGCTCTTAGACGTAATATATCTTTTATGGCTAAGGCCGAGCTTTTTAAAATACCTTTTCTAGGCTTTGTTATCAAAGCTTGTGGAGCGTATCCTGTAAAAAGGGGAATTGCTGATAAAAATACCATTAAAACAGCATGTAAAAAATTATCAGATAATAATTGTATCGGAATTTTTATTGATGGTACTCGTCAAAAAAATGGGCGAGTTAATAGGCCAAAACAGGGCGCAGCATTATTGTCTTACAAAAATCAAAAATTATTATTGCCTGTTGCAATAGTT
>CACBVE010000058.1 GCA_902542595.1 uncultured Prochlorococcus sp. | reverse complement strand
ACATCTCTGTCTTTATATTGACTTCTGAACTTTTCCCACTTCTGAAACCAATATTTGTCTGCATAGTTCTTATACTTTGATACAATACGATACTTGTCTTCTTTCTGCCGACTCATTTTCCTGTCATTTCCTCCAGTATCTCCTCCTATTTTCAATCTTTCTCCATTTTCGTAATAACTTAATCCTATCAAAGGACCATTCCCTCCATTATAATGCATCGTATTCTTGAACTGAAAGAATAGAACTCTATCGTCGATATGAGTAAAATCCTCTGGAAGTCTTTTTTTGAAACTGATCCATATTTCTTTACCTAATGCCTTTTTAGGATACGGTTGAAATTCTGCTCTTTCAGTGAATTCTTTTGTTCTTCCCTTTCGATCCACATTATATCCATCTTTCACAGTTACTGAGAGATAATGATTACCATCAGGATCTACCTTAATTTCAAATGGTTTTCGAAGTGTACCTTTATTATTAGTCGTAAATTTATTTGTTCTCAATCTTCCTACCTTTTCATTTTCAAAGTTTTCAAAGATATTCCAAGGAGAACGACCCTTTGAGTATGAAGTACCAGAGGTAAACACACATAAGATCAAAAAAAGGTATACAAGTTTTTTCATGTCCGAAAAAAATTTTGAAATTTGATGTAACTGAAAGTCTATATCATTCTCGCGTTCTCTAAATGTCACCTGAATAAACCATATAAAATAGATGTTTATTCTAAATTTTAGATCAACTGTCAACCAATAAACCCCATCAAAATATTCTGTACCACATCAAAATTTCTTGTCCCCCATCATAAGAAGGTGTCACTTGAACTATCTCCTAAATTGCTGAAATCGCACTGGTATTTTTATGGACTACATGGGGTTTTTTGTACCACATCTAAAAATAATCTAACTACCTTTTTGTCCTACCTATTTTCCTTAGATATAACCTATATTTCAAAATCAAAAAGTTATCTTATCATAAGATATTTTCTGAATTATCCTGTGATTGCAGTCTATTTGGAGATCTTATAACACCATAAGTCTGCATGCAAAATTGGTGTATTACGGAGAGGGTGGGATTCGAACCCACGAATAGTTACCTATTAAACGATTTCGAGTCGTTCGCTTTCGACCACTCAGCCACCTCTCCCATATTTAAAATATAAATTAAAAAATTTATACTAAAAATATATTTAGATTTTTGTTAATTCCAACCAGTTTCTTTCATTATTTCTATTGCCTTACTATTGAATTTGCCAATTTCTTTTATAGTCACATTATCTGGAGTGAAATCTCCAAATTTACTAACAATTCTATTTTGACTTGATTCCTTTAAAGGGTGCTCATAAGTTTTATTAGCTAAACCTTGACTACCTTCACTAGAAGCTAAATATTCAAGAAGTTTAATAGCCTCAGTCTTGTTTTCTGCATATTTATATACGCCCCCAGCAGTTATATTTACATGCGCAGGATTGGGTATTATTAATTTTATTTTTTCTGCTAAAGAAGCATCTCTTGGGCCTTTAACTCCATCAAGCATCCTTGCGACATAATAATGATTAACGATTCCAATACCGCACGTTCCCTGCCCTACAGCTCTTATTAATGAAGAATCTCCAGAAAAATAGGGAGTGGAGACATTTGATATCAAACCCTTAAGCCAAATTTTTGTTTGGCCAACGCCTTTCTTTGCTATTTGATTAGAAACCAAAGATTGATTATAAGGACTTTTTCTATTTCTTAGACATACTTTTCCTTTAAAAGAAGGATTGGTTAGATCCTCAAAATTTTTGATTTTTGTAATATCCACAATATCCGGATTTGTGATGATTACCCTTAATCGCCTAGTAAGGCCAAACCATTTATTTCTAGGATCTCTTAAATTATTTGGAACACTATTTTCTAGAATATTTGAATTAATTTTTTGAAATAAATTTGCCTTTGATGCATTTTCAATTCTTGCTGCATCAACAAGAATTACTAAATCAGCCTGAGAATTTTTACCCTCTTTTTTTAAGCGCTCAATTATAGCTTTTCCATCTGTTTCTATATATCTAACTTTGATGCCAGTTTGTTCTTGAAATTTTTGATAAACCTCTTTATCTGTATTGTAATGTCTACCAGAAAATAACCTAACCTCTTTCTCTGCAGAATTTACAGGTTGATTATTTAGAAGTAGCGATAATGTCACTGAAGTAAAAAATAGCTTTTTTAAATAATTCTTTAATTTCATTTATTAAAATTGTTATTTTTGTTACCTTACAACAAAAATTTGGTAGAAATAATCCAAAAATAAAAAATCACTTTGTCATGTATATTTCTTTACCTTAGGAAATAACATTCTGATACTTTCGAGATATAAATCTTACTTTACTAAGGGAAAGCCCATGCGTTCCCTCTCTAGTATCCATGAAGACGCGACTTCTCTAGCTAACTTTCTGATTTTTTCTATATACTGGGCACGATCAGTTACTGATATTACGCCTCTAGCATCAAGCAAATTAAAGCTATGACTACACTTTAAAACATAATCAAGCGCGGGGTAAGTTAGCTTCTTTTCAATTAATGAATTTGCTTCATCTTGATATATCTCAAATAATTTTCTGAGATTTTCAGGATTTGATTCAGAGAAATTATATGAACATTGACCTTTTTCAAATTCAAGCCAAATATCGCTGTATTTCAGATCTTTATTCCAATTTAAGTCCCAGATACTTTCTTTATCCTGCAAAAACATTGCAATTCTCTCTAAACCGTATGT
>CACBVE010000057.1 GCA_902542595.1 uncultured Prochlorococcus sp. | reverse complement strand
ACACAAGTAGCTGAATGTCCTTCATGTAATGGAGCTGGTCAGATAATTGCAGATCCATGTATAAGTTGCGGTGGTAATGGAGTAAAACAAGTAAGAAAAAAATTAAGAATTAATATTCCTGCAGGTGTTGATACTGGAACTAAATTAAGAGTTTCCGGAGAGGGAAATGTAGGTTTGAAAGGGGGTCCCCCTGGAGATCTTTATGTTTTTATAAAGGTTAAGAATGATCCAAAACTTAAAAGAGATGGTGTGACTATTTACTCAGAAATAGCAGTAAGTTATCTACAGGCTATTTTAGGTGACACTGTTAAAGTTACAACAGTTGACGGAGATGTTAATTTAAAAATTCCAAGTGGTACGCAACCAAATACAACTCTTTCACTTGAGAATAAAGGGGTACCTAGGCTTGGTAATCCGGTTGCGAGAGGAAATCATGAAGTCTTAGTAAAAGTAAAGTTACCAACTCGCATAACTGAAGGAGAACGAGAGCTTTTAGAGGGTTTAGCTTCTCAATATTCAGATAAAAATATTAATTCCAGTAGTGGACTTTTTAGTAAATTATTTGGCCAAGATTCTTGATGATATCTTTAAAGCATTTGGATCTTAAATCTGTTCCATGTCCTTTAAATGTTGTAAAAATCAAATTGGCTTTGGAGAAGTTATCCAAAAACGAACAACTTATTGTTGAACTAGATAAAGGTGAACCAGAAGAAATGGTATTAAACAATTTAAAAGAGATGGGCTGTTTGTTTAAACAAATCAAAGAAAATGAAAAATTTATAAAAATAAAAATATTTTATGAAAACTAATAGTACAAATTTAGGTTTAGTTACAAAAAAATTTAATGATTTTTTTTTAGTTGATTTTTTAAATCAACTTAACTCTGACAATAGTGATAAATTTTTATGTAAAGTTAAGAAGTCTATAAATTTCAAGGATCAATTAATTTATGTTGGAGACAAAGTAGGGATTGAAAAAATTGACTTTAGAAGTAAGCGTGCAGTAATAACAAGTCTAAAAAAAAGAAAAAATCTTTTAGTTAGACCTTCAGTCGCAAATATTTCTAACATATATGTTACTTTTTCCGTTGACGAACCAGAGTTAAATTTATCTCAAGTTAATAGGTTTTTGATATCTGCAGAATCAATGGGAGTTGAAGTCTCATTAGTTTTGACAAAGTGTGATTTAATTTCTGATAAAAGAAGATCATATTTACTTGATAAATTTAAGAAATGGGGTTATCAAGTAATAACTTTAAATCCACAGAAATCCGATTGTTTTAAAAATTTATTAGCTGAGTTAAAGCAAAAAGAATGTTCAATTTTTATTGGCCCATCTGGAGTTGGCAAAACTACTTTGTTAAATATGATTATTCCAGGGCTTCATAATAGTACTGCTCCAGTTTCCAAGAAAATTAAGAGAGGGAAAAATACTACTCGAAATGTTGAGTTATTTTCTATATCGAATCAAAGTTACATTGTTGATACTCCTGGTTTTAATATGCAACCTCTAGAGGTTGATATTAAATTGTTACCAAATCTTTATTCAGAAATATATAAACAGGTAATCGAAGAAGGAATTAAGTGTAAATTTCGTAATTGCTTACATTTAATGGATGAGGGATGTAATTTAAATAAATCCTTCGAAAGATATCCTTTTTATAAAGAAATGATTGAGTCTTCTAAGAGTCACTATTATCAAAACCAGGAAGATTAAGGTTTAATCCACCAGTTAAATCATTCATCCTTTCTTTCATAGTTGTAGTTGATAATTCATGAGCTTTTTGAATAGCTTGTAGAATATTTTGCTCTATTTGTTCTTTATTTGAATTTAAGATATTTTCTTGTACTTCTACCTTTAAAGGAAGTTGGTTTCCACTTATCCAGACTTTTATCATTTCATCATCACTTTTGCCTTCAATCTCCATATTTTCCAGTTCATCTTGTAATTTTTGAGCATCTTGCTGAATTTGTTTAGCTTTTTTAAAAGCTTCTGTAAGTTGTCCAAAGTTAGGAAGTCCAAAACCCGCCATTTTGTAAAAAAGTTTCTTTAGTTAGGATAGTCAAAACCAATCATTCTTACTTCCGGTTGCAAATAAATCCCTTTGTTTTGTAGTACTTTTTGTTGAATTACTGTTATTAATTCATAAATATCTTTTGAACTTGCTGAAGAAGTGTTGATTATAAAATTTGAATGCATTGTGGAAATTTCAGCACCGCCAATTTTAAATCCCTTTAAACCCATATCATCAATTAATTTTGCTGCATAATTATTTTCAGGATTTTTAAAAACACTACCAAAACTTGGTTGATGATATGGTTGTGTTTCAGTTTTTAATTTAAGGTTATTTTTGGTTGTTTGTATTAATTGTTTTAGATTCCCATTAGGTTCAAAATGTAATCTTGCACTAATAATTGTTAAATCATTTCTTTGAAAAGAGCTAAATCTATACTCAAAATTGATATCCTTTTTTGCAACTATAAGTACTTCATGAGTTTTAATATTTATAACTTTTACGGAAATAAGATTTTTTGCTAGCGATAAATTACCTGTGCCAGCATTCATATAAATTGCTCCTCCTAGTGTTCCTGGAATTCCGACAGCCCATTCCCCTCCTTGTAATCCATTTTTAGCAAGAGAATTAGATAATGTTGGGAGCATTACACCTGCTTCCGCTTCAACAATTCCTGTATATGGCTCTATCTTCAGTGATTTCATTTTTTTTGTACAAACAACTAAGCCTTTTATGAAAATATTATTTATTAAAAGATTT
>CACBVE010000056.1 GCA_902542595.1 uncultured Prochlorococcus sp. | reverse complement strand
TTGTCTGGTGGAGAAGCGCAGCGTATTAGATTAGCTACTCAAATAGGTGCCGGCCTTACTGGTGTTTTGTATGTATTAGATGAACCAAGTATTGGTTTACATCAGAGAGATAATGACAGATTATTAGAAACATTAAAAAGCTTAAGGGATCTAGGAAATACCTTAGTAGTTGTTGAACATGATGAAGATACCATGAAATCTGCAGATTATTTAGTAGATATAGGTCCAGGAGCAGGCGTTTATGGTGGCGAAATTATTGCAAAGGGCTCATACCAAGATGTCTTAACCTCAGAAAAGTCATTAACTGGGGCTTATCTCAGTGGTAGGAAGTCTATTCCTACTCCAAAAGAACGCAGATCATCCGTTAAAAAAAGTTTAATTTTAAATAATTGTTTTAAAAATAATTTAAAAAATATATCTGTAGAATTTCCTTTAGGAAGATTAGTTTCTGTAACTGGTGTAAGCGGAAGTGGGAAAAGTACTTTGATTAATGAATTACTTCACCCAGCATTGTGTCATTCTCTAGGTTTAAAAGTGCCTTTTCCTCAAGGGGTTGAAGAGTTAAAGGGTATAAAGGCAATTGATAAAGTTATTGTTATTGATCAATCTCCAATAGGGAGAACACCAAGATCAAACCCTGCCACTTATACAGGTGCTTTTGATCCCATAAGGCAGATATTTACTGCCACAGTGGAAGCCAAAGCAAGGGGTTATCAAGCTGGCCAGTTTAGTTTTAATGTGAAAGGTGGAAGATGCGAGGCGTGTAAAGGCCAGGGAGTTAATGTCATTGAAATGAATTTTTTGCCTGATGTGTATGTACAATGTGAAGTGTGTAAAGGAGCTCGATTTAATAGGGAAACTCTTCAAGTCAAATACAAAGGCCATAACATATCTGATGTTTTAGAGATGACTGTTGAACAAGCTGCAGAAACTTTTTCTGCTATTCCTCAAGCCTCTGATAGATTATCTACACTTGTGGACGTCGGCTTAGGATATGTCAAATTAGGCCAACCTGCACCTACATTATCTGGCGGAGAGGCTCAAAGAGTTAAGTTAGCTACAGAATTGTCAAAAAGGGCAACTGGAAAAACTTTATATCTGATTGATGAACCAACTACAGGTTTAAGTTTTTATGATGTTCATAAATTAATGGATGTAATACAACGTTTAGTAGATAAAGGGAACTCCGTAATTGTTATAGAACATAATTTAGACGTAATTAGGTGTTCTGATTGGATCATTGATTTAGGACCTGATGGAGGAGACAAAGGTGGCGAAATTATTGCAGAAGGTATTCCTGAAGATGTGGCTAATCACCCTACGAGCTATACAGCAAAATATCTTAAAAAAGTACTCAAATAAAAAAAACATTGTTGTATTTCTTTGTATTTTTAATTATTTGAGAAATATGAAAGTCTTCTTTTAAGGTGGAAGATCTATGTCTCTAACTGTTTTTTTAAAATGTTAGCATTGGAAGAATTTAAAATCATAATGCTTTCTTAATATTTCCTTTGTAAATTCGTCTTATTTGTATTAAAGGCGTTTGAACTTAGGATTTGTTGAATGAGGTTTAAATTTTTACATTTACATTTACATGGTCTTATACGCTCTAAAAATCTTGAATTAGGCAGGGATGCAGATACAGGAGGCCAAACTCAATACGTTTTAGAGTTAGTTAAAAGTCTTGCTAATATTTCTGATGTTGACCAAGTAGATTTAGTTACTCGTCTAATTAACGACTCTAAAGTAGACGATGAATATTCACAAGAAGAAGAATTTGTAGAACCTGGAGTTAGAATTTTAAGATTTAAATTTGGACCTAACAAATACCTAAGAAAGGAATTGCTTTGGCCTTATTTAGATCATTTAACGGAAAGTCTTATCTCTTTCTATAAAAAAAATAAAAAGCCTAATTTTATTCATGCCCATTATGCAGATGCTGGATACGTAGGCGTTAAACTTAGTAAATTCTTAAGAGTTCCACTTATTTTTACTGGTCATTCTTTAGGAAGAGAAAAAAAGAGGAAATTGCTTGATACTGGTTTAAAAATTGATCAAATAGAAAATCTTTACTCTATAAGTAAAAGAATTGAGGCAGAAGAAAAAGCTTTAAAATCTGCAGACATTATTGTAACAAGTACTAGACAAGAATCAGTTCATCAATATTCCCAATATTCTTCTTTTTTATCTCATAAAGCAAAAGTAATTCCGCCTGGTGTTGATCATAAGAAGTTTCACCATATTCATTCGACAACAGAAACAGCTGAAATTGACAATATGATGAAACCTTTTTTAAAGGATTCTACAAAACCCCCATTATTGACAATTTCTAGAGCAGTAAGAAGAAAAAATATCCCTTCTTTGATTGAGGCATACGGAAGATCTGAAAAATTAAAAAGAAAAACTAATTTAATTTGGGTTGTAGAGATAGTACTTCAAAACTTGACCCTCAACAAAAGGAAGTATTTCAAAATATTTTTGAAACTATTGATAAATATAATTTGTACGGAAAAGTAGCTTATCCAAAAAAGCATCTTCCAAGTCAGATACCTTCTCTATATAGATGGGCAGCTAGCAGGGGTGGTGTATTTGTTAATCCAGCGTTAACAGAGCCTTTTGGTTTAACTCTTCTTGAAGCTTCTTCATGTGGATTGCCAATAATATCAACAAATGATGGAGGGCCAGAAGAAATTCACTCAAAATGTGAAAATGGACTTCTAGTAGATGTTACTGACATTAATAAGTTGAAAGTTATTCTTGAAAAGGGAATTTCTAATAATGATCAGTTGAAATTATGGAGCAGGAATGGAATTGAGGGTGTTAATAGGCACTTTAGTTGGAACACACATGTACGAAATTATTTATCAAT
>CACBVE010000055.1 GCA_902542595.1 uncultured Prochlorococcus sp. | reverse complement strand
CAAATCATACTTTACCTACATCAGGAAATTCTAGATTTAGTGGTTCACTAGGAGTTGAAACTTTTATGAAAAATACTTCAATCATAGAATTTAATGAAGAAAGTTTAAAAGTTAATAGTTTAGATATTATAAATCTTGCTAAAAGTGAAGGTCTACATAGTCATGCCAACTCAGTAGAAATAAGATTTGAAAATTAGCTAACTTTTGAGGGGGAATAAACCACTGGTAAATTGTTTTCAATTTTGCCAACTAATACTTTATTTACAAGATCAACGAATAATCCGTTTTCTAGAACTCCTGGGATATTGTTAATACTCATTTCAATTGCTTTAGGATCGTTAATACCATCTTCAAAAAATACATCTAGGATGAGATTACCCTGATCTGTTACAACTGGACCAGCTTTTTTTGCCGCCATTCTTAAAGTTGAACTTCCATTCATTTCTAAAATTAATTCCTCAACTTGCTTCCAAGCATTTGGCAAGACCTCTACAGGTAAAGGGAAAGATTTATTTAAGTTTTGGACAAGTTTAGTTTCGTCAACAACAATCAACAATTGATTAGCTTTAGATGCTACTAACTTTTCTCTTACATGGCATGCTCCTCCTCCTTTAATTAATTGGAATGCGGGATCTACTTCATCTGCTCCATCAATAGCTAAATCGATTTGAGAAACAGAAGCTAAATCGACAAGAGGAATACCTAGTTCTAATGCTAAAACTTCTGATTGAAATGAAGTTGCAACACCCTTTATATTTTGAAGTTTCCCAGAACTAATTTCATCAGCGAGGCTTTTAATCATGAGTGCTGCTGTAGATCCTGATCCTAATCCGAGAATCATGTTACTCTTTACTTCCTTAATTGCTGCATTAGCAACAATTTTTTTCATTTGAGTTTGTGAATTCAAAATCTTTTTTTCTAAGCTTATAAATTATTAAATTTCAATGGGTGATTTATGTCAAACCAGGGAGAGGTTCCGGTTTAATATTTATTTGTATCTCTTTATTATCTCTTAAAATATTCAAGAGGAATGCCTTGCCTATCTGAGCTTTTTCTACTTCGTCGAGCAAAGTTTTAGGTTCTTCTATAGAAATATTTTCGGCTGCTATTACTAAATCACCTCTTCTTAAACCAGCCTTTTCAGCAGGACTATTTGGAATAACCGATTGAATTAGAGCTCCATTTCTTTCAGGAAGTTGAAATATTGAATTAGGGTCTTGATTATGTTCTTTAGCAATTCTAGGATTCAAAGTAATCAATTGAACCCCTAAATATGGATGAATAACTTCACCATTTTTCAGAAGCTGATCAGAAACATCTTTAGCTAAATTTATAGGAATTGCGAAACCTAGACCAGCTCCAGGCCCACTTCTTACCAATGTATTAATTCCAATTACCTCACCATTTGAATTAATAAGTGGTCCTCCAGAATTACCTGGATTTATTGCTGCATCAGTCTGAATAAGGTCAAGCCTTTTGTCTGAAAAACCAAGACTATTTATATCCCTATGCAGACTACTAACAATCCCCAGGGTAACTGTTTTCTCTAGACCATAGGGAGTACCAAGAGCTATTGCCCAATCTCCGACTTGAAGTTCTTCAGAATTTCCAAGTAAAGCATAATTAGAATAAGTTGACTCATCAATTTTCACTAAAGCTAGATCAGTAACTGAATCTGTCCCCAAAACTTGGCCATCGCAAATAGTTCCATCTGCCAAAGTTACTGCAACATTATCAACTCTCTCTACAACATGTGCATTTGTAAGAACTAAACCATTTTCATCAATGATTACACCTGAACCTTGACCTCTTTCTCTTTCTGGTGTAATTCCCTGCTCTCCAAGTAAATCCCTCAACAACGGATCCAATAGAGTGGGATCAAATTGTTGCCTCTCTACCAATCGCTCAGTATCAATTTTAACAACTGCTGGTCCAACATTTTTTACTGCGGAAGATACAAAATTATGATTCTCAGAAGAAGCTAAAGCTAAAACTTCAGCGTTTTGAGAAAAATTAATTAAACAAAAACAAACAATAATGAACATTTGGATTAAATTAAAAAATTTAATCTTGATTAACCTCATTTATTTAATAGTTTTTAAATCATTCAGTAAATCTAATTGAAGAAATATATTATTGTTGTTTTTTTGTTTACATCGATAAAAAGCAATTTTTAAATTTATATAGAATATATAGAAAAAAATTTTTTATATGTGAAAATTATCTTAAATCAATTTAAGTAATACAATTTGAACAAAGAAAAAAAATTTAAACTAGAGACATTATTAAATAAAGTTGCCAATGAGTGGGATTTCGAAATCTGCAGTTTAACAATACAAACTAATAAGAATCCCATTAACGTTGAGATTATTATAAAAAAAACCAATGGTGATGATATTTCACTTGATGATTGTGCGCTATTTAATGCTCCAGTATCCGAAGAAATAGAAAATTCAAATCTTTTAAATTGTTCATATGTGTTAGAAATTAGTAGTCAAGGCGTCAGTGATGAATTAACCTCAGAAAGAGACTTCAAAACTTTTAAAGGTTTTCCAGTTAATGTTGAGTTAAACCAAAAGAATTCAAAAATAAAATTTCTTAATGGTTTGCTTTATGAAAAGTCTAAAGATTATTTAGCCATTAACATAAAAGGTAAGATTAAGAAAATCCCTTTTGATGAAGTACTAAAGATTAGTCTTTGTACATTAAAAGATTAATTATTTTCAACCATTATTCATTTCCCATCATAGATGGCATTAGTTATTCTCCCAGGTTTAAACAATCTAATAGAAGATATTAGCGAGGAAAAAAAGTTACCTCCTAATATTGTTGAAGCAGCCTTACGCGAAGCTTTACTAAAAGGATACGAAAAATATAGAAAAACTTTTTACATTGGAATTAACGAAGATCCAT
>CACBVE010000054.1 GCA_902542595.1 uncultured Prochlorococcus sp. | reverse complement strand
CCAGAAGAACTAAAAAATATTAAAGGAAGCGTTCGACGTCTAGCTGTGCCTAAGGTTGGTGCTGTTTTTGAAGAACTTGGATTTACATATATGGGTCCAATTGACGGTCATGATATTGGAAATTTAGTTAATACATTTAACGCTGCTCATAAACTTAAAAAACCCGTACTTGTTCATGTTGTCACAACTAAAGGGAAAGGCTACCCTTATGCAGAAGCTGATCAGGTTGGATATCATGCACAATCAGCATTTGATCTGACAACTGGGAAATCTATTCCATCAAAAAAACCTAAGCCTGTCAGTTATAGTAAAATATTTGGTCAAACCTTATTGAAAATATGTGAACAAGATAGCAAAGTCGTAGGTATTACAGCAGCAATGGCTACAGGTACTGGTTTAGATATATTGCAAAAAAATATTCCAGATCAATATATCGATGTAGGAATAGCAGAACAACATGCAGTCACTCTTGCAGCAGGAATGTCATGCGATGGTCTTAAACCCGTTGTAGCTATTTATAGTACTTTTCTTCAACGAGCCTTCGATCAATTAATACATGATGTAGGGATACAAAATTTACCTGTATCATTCGTACTTGATAGAGCTGGGATAGTTGGAGCTGACGGTCCTACTCACCAAGGCCAGTACGATATAAGTTATATGAGATCTATACCTAATTTTGTATTAATGGCACCAAAAGATGAGTCTGAATTGCAGAGAATGTTAATAACTTCAATTAACCATAAGGGCCCTACTGCTCTAAGAATACCAAGAGGTTCTGGATTAGGGGTGGCTGTAATGGATGAGGGTTGGGAACCTTTGAATATAGGTGAAGCAGAATTACTTGAAGAAGGAGAAGATATTTTAATTATTGCTTATGGATCAATGGTCGCATCAGCTATTGAAACAGCAAAGATACTAAAAAACATGAATGTTAATGCGTGTATTGTTAATGCAAGATTTGTGAAACCTCTAGATAAAAATCTAATTATGCCATTAGCAAATAGGATTCAAAAAGTAGTTACTATGGAAGAAGGAACCCTTATAGGTGGATTTGGTTCCGCAATAGTTGAACTATTCAACGATAATGAACTAAATATTCCTGTTTACAGAATAGGTATACCAGATGTATTAGTTGATCATGCTTCACCTGATCAGAGTAAAGAAAAACTAGGTCTTATGCCTGATCAGATGGCAGATAGAATTATCGAGAAATTTAAGTTAAATAATTAAAAATTTAAGATATAAATTTTTATAAAACACCTCGTGAAGCTAATCCAAGGATAGCCCCAATTCCGAATATGTGACCAAGGCAATTAGCTCCCACTACTGATGCGTGACTTAAACCACCATAAAATTTTGAATTAGGTATTTCAAATCCTTCATTAGGTTTTCTAATTGTTGCTCTAGCAATTGCATAAGCAAAAACATTACATGCAATCATTACGACGGCACACTTTGGAGACCAAGAAAAAGTTGCTGGATCTGCAGCTGCAAATAATGTAGTAAACATAAAAAATCGTTATTTTCTTATATTCTCTAATACTTTTACCTAAAAAACACAAAATTGTAAAAGGTCTTAAGAGTTGTTTACTTCTAAGCTATTTAACAACTTTATAAATCCAAACAAAATAACAAAATCACTTAAAGTTAAGAAGGATTCTGCTAAGCCATGCAGGAAGTCAACCTCAACAAGGGTTTTATCATAGTAATATAAGGTAAAGATAGATATTAATATAGTTATCAATACGAATAAAACAGTTAAAGAAAAACCTGTTTTTACAAAAATATTAACAGTTTTGACTTTATATAGGTAAAACAAAAAAATGGCATATGGAATTATTGATACTGCAAACAATAATGTGTTATCTATTGAACCTAATTTTTCTATAAATTTTAAAAAAAAATCATTCATAAGTCTCTTTTCCTCTAAAAATCTTTATTGCAGCTAAGGCTAATGTTGAATTTCCTATAAATGTAAATATTCCTTGAAGTGATACTAGACCGAAAAGATTTTCTTGGTTGTCATAGATATGCCAAGTGATTGCACACATAGCACCTATTAAGTTTGGGATCATAGCGAGGCTTAACCAAAAAAATAAATTATATTTTTTATATGTAGAAATTTTGTTTATGACTAATATGGCAAAAATCCACTCTATTACTGAAGAGATATGTATTAACCAAGTTCCAAATGATAATTCGTGCAAAATTTTATATTTTTTTCTTTAAAACGTTGAGAACTTCTTTAGCATGATTTATAGGTAAAACACTAATCCATCTATAAGAAATTTTCCCATCTGGAGAAATCAAAAAAGTATTTCTATCTGAGAATGGAGGAATCCAGGAACCATATTTATCACTAATAATTCCTTCAGGGTCAGATAATAAAGTGTAGTTTATGGATTTCTCGCTGCAGAAACTTTCATGAGAATCTTGATTATCAGCACTAATGCCAACAATTTCGGCATTATTTTTTGAAAAATCTTTTTTTAATTCTGAAAAACCTTTAGCTTCAAGAGTGCAGCCTGCTGTAAAATCTTTAGGGTAAAAATACATAACAAGCCATTTACCTTGAAAATCTCTTAATGCCCAAGTTGTTTTTGTTTTTTTGTTTTTATTAAAACCTTCTAATTGAAAGTTTGGAGCAATATCTCCCACTTCAGGAGCAAAATCAAAAGAGAAAGCTGAATTACAATTAAATAAGATAATGAATGGTATTAATATACTTGCAACTAAATTTCTCATTAAATTTAGAATTTTTTTAAATCAACTCCATTTGATTTGGCAAATTTATCTAAACCTACTTTTTGTATAGATTTTAGGGCTTTGGTACTTATTTTTATATTTACCCATTTTTTGCCCTCTTCCCACCATAGTCTCCTTTTTTGGAGATTAACTTGCTGCAATTTTTTTGTACGAATATGTGAGTGACTCACTGCCATACCGTTATTAGCTTTTGCACCAGTCAATTCGCAAACTCTTGACATATTTTTTCAGTTAAATCTTTAAAAATTTTAACACATGACTCAATTTGTTGAATTAAGTAATTCAGAAATTAATTCGGCATTATTATTTTGTAAATTAATTATCTGTTCTTGATCTAATCCACCAACGGAAAGCTTAGCCATATCGTAAACATGATTAGCAATTTTAGATGCTAATGGATTTTCAACAGGATCTTTTTTATCAATAATTATTTTGTTGCCTGATATTTTATTTAGACCAACAATAAGTGGATGTTCTTTGTTAATTAAGAGCACATGATATTCAGGTAAGCCAGGCATCTTTTGTTCCATGTAAGCGCCCATATCATTAATTCTTCTCATTTGTTCTGGAAGCAAGATCATCGCTGGTGGAGCATCTTTACTTGAAAGTGACTGCACTTTAACTGTTACTTTCTCATTATTAAGGGCCTTAACTATAGTATCTCTAATATTATCTTTATTTGATTTGCCATCC
>CACBVE010000053.1 GCA_902542595.1 uncultured Prochlorococcus sp. | reverse complement strand
GTAATCAATATCCTCATCTCCATGTAATTGAATAATAGTTTCACTTGGGTTGCCTAAGAAATTTTTAATAATTAAATCTATTGGACAATTTTGTACAACAGATACCCTCTCGATTTTTGGATACAGACTTTCTAAGGTTTTAAAGATATTTTTCTTAATTTCAGGGGATATATATCTTGGGGACTCTTCAACTGCAATAATTCCGATAGCATGAGCCCCTAATTTGGCAACTTCAAGAGCTTGTTCTTCGGAGGTTAGTCCACAAATTTTAACTAAAGTATTAGTCTTGGGCATATCATAATCCTATATGTAAAATTAATATTATTGCTAAAATATAACGGAGATTATTTTTGAGAAGTTGGCAAATTTTTAAAATATGGGGAATTCCCTTTAAAGTTCACCCTTATTGGTTTGCGATTCTCTTTTTTTTCTCATGGAGTATAAGTAATCAGGTTAATCTAACCTCAGGCGACATCTACAATACTAAGGAAGCTTGGATTATAGGATTTTTTACCTCTTTTTTCTTGTTGTCTTCAATTGTTTCACATGAAGTTTTACATACTTTTGTTTCCCTAAATCAAGGTGTAAAAATAAAAAAAATTACTTTTTATTTTCTTGGAGCAATTTTACAAATAGATAAGTATTGTCAAACTGCTTTAGGTAATATAAAAATCGCACTTGTTAGACCTATATTATGTTTTGCCACAGCCTCTATCCTAATTCTAATAAGCAATTACAGTGCATCTCAAGAACTAATCGCCATCAATGTAATTTCTAGAGTAGGCATTCTTAATTTATTTTTAGGTTTCTTAAACTTGATTCCTATTGGTTCTCTAGATGGAGGGAATTTATTAAAAAGTATTATTTGGCATTTCTCAGGTAGTAAAAACAAAGGAAGATATTTCCTTAATAAAGTAAATTTATCTTTATCTTTTTTAGTTTTAATATTTGGGATAATTTGTTTATTTAGATTTAATATTTACTATGGTTTTATTCTTTCTTTTTTAGGTCTTTTTGGAGTTAATTCTTCTAAATCAGAAAGTCAATTTTTTAAAATCGAAAACATACTTAAGTTCAGTAAAGTTTCTGAGCTTAAATTAAAGCCGTTGAGAAAAATTGAATTCGATTCTAATTTCCTAGAATTTAATGAATTAATAAAAAATAAAAAGGGTACAGCAGATAAATATTTTTTTGTTGCGAGTAATGGTAGATGGATTGGTTTTGTTGATGAGAATATTTTAAAAACTGTTTCAATAAAAAAATGGGAAAGGAACTTTGTTGGAGATTTTAAGAAACCAATCAATAGTTTTGTAAGTGTATATGGCAATGACAAAGTATGGGAAACTATAGAAAAACTTGAAGAAACGACTGAGGGTTCTATTTTGGTACTTAATGAAGCAAAAATACCTTTGGGTTTAATTGATAGGTCTAAAATTGGAAACTTTGTATTAAACAAATTGGGATTTAATTTGCCTTCAGAGATTGTCAACAAATTAAATTACAAGAATAAGTATCCTTTGGGAATTGATTTGCCAAGAATAATAAATTCAATGAAGCAAAGAGGAGATCTTTAATGATGCTTGTCATGAAAATTTCTAATATTTTTGTTATCGATGTCAATATTTTTGAACTTTATATTTGATGTATTTTCAAGGAATGAATTTCTTAAATGTTCAACTATTTCATCATTTGTGAGGTCTAGATTTAATTTGGGTGGAGCTTCTTCTTTAAATAATTTGAACCACAAATCTTTTGAGGGATTTGTTTGAATCTCTCCATGTTGAAGGAAGCCACCCTTTTTTCGATATTGCGCACTTCCTATCCTCTTAAACCCATCCTGATCAATCAAGTCAGAAATTAACGATGTACCAAAACAATTGGCTTTTATAGGTGATTTTGGTAAATTGCCATTTTGCAAATTTAGACCTAATTTTCTAAAACTTTTAACTAACCACTTGTTAACCTTTTCATAACTAAGCATTTTATAATGAGATTTTTTAAATGTTAATGCATATGTTATGCCTCCGGAATGTAAAACAGCCCCTCCCCCAGAGGGACGTCTTACAATATTAATCTCCTTATTTAATAATAATTTTTCCCAATGTGGAGGAATTTCCTTTTGGTGATGGCCAATTGAAAGCCAATCTCCAGTCCAATAGTAGAACCTCAATGTGAAAATTATTTCAGGATTAGTAATTGTTTGATTTAATGAATTTAAATCTAAAGCCATTTGATCAAATCCAGTTAATTTATTTGTAGAAAAAATTAAAGCTTGATTTTCTATTCCCAAAATAAACTTTGTAGGTCTACTTATAATAATTTTCAATAAATTTTTTCTTTCAATTTATTAATTACGTAACATCATTTTGTAATAGTGTGTCAAATTCCCTCTTTTGGGTGGAGAATATAGGAAATATTTTTTTTACTATGGAGCCAACTCAAACAATAAATTTAATTGCACTAAGCCTAATAGTAGTTATGCATGCAGGAGTTTTGGCTCTTAGGTTAGGTATTAGTTTAGGTAGAAACTAAAATCAACTAGAAAATTTATGTTTTTAAGGTAATAATATAGTGAGACTGAATTGACTTATTCACTAAATATTCCAGTAACTAAATTTGTCAAAATCTTTATACAAAAATAGTAATTTTTACAAAAAATATCTTGGTTCTGCTTTTAAAAAAAAGCAACAGAAACAAGAAGATTATGTATCTTTATTTTTTTTGATTTTAAAAATTTGTTTATCCCTTTTAGCACTAATAAGCTTAGTTAAACTTGGATATAGTTCCAAGGTCAGATTAACAAGACTAAGGGAAATCCAAGACTCATTTTCATACGAAAAATATCGATTTGATGATCTGTCTAGTAGGTTTGATGATTTATTTTCTGCTGAAGGTGAGCAAAGATTTATGAAGGATCAGGATCAAATGATTTCTAGGGACATTATCAGAGTAATATGGCGTTGATAAGTGTGATCTATGGTCATTTCTTATTATTTTACTATTAAAATTTTTGCTAGTGAGTAAAGACATTAAGGGATTAGCCCTAATAACAGGAACAACCTCAGGAGTTGGTTTAAATACTCTAAAACCTCTTATAAGATTTGGATGGGAAGTCATAGCTGTTAATCGATCAAATAAAAGAGCGATAAAAATAGCTGAGGAATTTTTGACAAAAGATCAAATTAAAAATGTATATTTTATAGAAATAGATCTCTCTAACTTGGATGATATTAGAAAGGGTTGTGATGAAATATTAGAAAGATTTAAAAAACCTATAAATTCTCTTATTTGCAATGCGGCAGTTTATAAGCCGAGACTAAAAAAACCTGAAAGATCTCCTCAAGGTTTTGAAAACTCTATGGCAGTGAACCATTTTGGGCATTTTCTTATGATAAACCTGCTAATGGATAATATTTTATCTTCGGGAAGGAAAATATTATTAAATGGTAAATCTACTGTATTCAAGCCAAGAATTACAGTATTAGGAACTGTCACCGCAAATTATTCAGAACTTGGAGGAAGAATTCCCA
>CACBVE010000052.1 GCA_902542595.1 uncultured Prochlorococcus sp. | reverse complement strand
CGCCACTCTCATTTATTCTCAAAGAAGTTTATATAAAGAATTATTTACTGTTTATAACAATATTTTTCATAAGATCAATTTATGTTTTTTTAAATAATAATAGAACTGGTGATATTTTCTTTTATGAAAATATTGCGAACGGATTATTAAATGGATGTGGCTTTGGTTTAATTTTAGATGATGGAAGTTGCGCGCCGTTAGTTGGCCATTATTTTCCAGGTTTTTTTTATTTGATAGCAATAAGTGTCAAAATGGGTATTGGAATAAAGGGGTTAGTTTTTTTAATATCTCAATTCCAATTATTATCTATTTATTACTTATCCTTTATCATTGAAAAATTCAAAAAGGATAAAAAATTAGCTAAAATTATTTTAATTGTCTTATCCTTATCTCCTCTTACTTTGGGGTGGAGTAGATTAATATTAATCGAACCAGTTTTAACAGCGTTTAGCGTTTTACTTTTATCATTATTTATAAAAACTTTTTATGAGGGTTTTAGTAAAAGAAATTTTATTTGCATAATTCTTGTTCAAATTTTTGCAATTTATCTAAAACCTACTGCAGTACTTTTTTCCGTACCCTTTGTAATTTTATTATTTAATAAACTTAAAACTATTGAAATCATTAAGAAATTATTTTTGTGGATAATAATAATTTCAATTGCAATTTCTCCATGGGGAATTAGGAACATAAATGAGGGTGCAGAAATGCCATTTACTAGTGCCTTAAATGCAAATTACTTTCCAAAGAATATTGGTGGATATATTAATTGGTTATCTTCTTGGGTAATTACAGAGCATGAACAAGCCCATAATGGCTTCCCTGTCGCAAGATCTACTTGGGTAATTACTGATCCTGAAAAAGCCAAAAATGGTTTCCCCATAGTTAGAGTCCCATTTGATCTGAAAATTAAAAAAGCAATTTTTAATCCATTTATCTCTTCTCAAGAAATTGAATCTGCTCAAAAAAAAGTTAATGAAAAAACTCACTTTTCAAAAGAAGATGATATTTATTTCGAAAATGCAGCTGCTGAGAGAAGAAAAAAGTTAGGATTTTTTGGTTTATTTGGACTTCATTTTTCAAAAATAATTAGTTTAATTTTTAATCCATTAAACTCGTGGGGTTGGCCTTTGGAATTTAGTAGTATCCTAGAAAATCTGCAATCCTCTCAATCAACTTCAACTTTTAAAATAGTTATATCAAATCCACAAATTTTAATAAGAATTTTTCTTAAATTAGCTTTATTTGCATATAGGATAGTTTTCTTTTATTTATTTTATAGAATAATTAATTCGAAATTTTCTATAAAAACTCTTTTTTCATTTAAAAAATATGGTTTAAATTATTTACTTGCAATATGCTCAATTTCTTTTTTATTTGCGACTTTGTATTTGATTTCTGTTATTTTCCCCTCTTTAGAGCATAGATTTATTTCTGTAGTAATTCCTTGGATTGAATTATCTATATTATTAAATTTGAGTAAGAGAAAAAACAACTCAATTTTAAAATATAAAAAATAATTTTAAAAGATAATACTCTTTTAAAAAAGATTTAAAACTAAAAGCCAAGATTTGAGTATTAAATTTATATTCCATATATTTATTAAAAAATTATTCAAGAATTTTTAATTTTTAACCAATTTGGATTATTTAAATACCATTGAATTGTTTTATCTAATCCCTCATCAATACCTGTAATTGGCTGCCAATTTAAATCCTTTTTAATTAAACTTGAATCTATTGAATATCTATAATCGTGTCCTGGCCTATCTTTAATAAATTTAATTAACAGTTCTGCCTTACTTTCTCTTTGAGTAATTTGATCTATCTTTTTACATATAAACTTAACAAGTTCTATATTTGAAATATCATTTCCTCCTCCAATACAATATTTTTTTCCAGGCAAGCCATTTAGAGATGTTAAAAACAAAGCATCAATATGATCATCAACATAAATCCAATCTCTACGATTTGTTCCATCGCCATATATGGGGATCTCAATATTATTTATTATATTTTTAATCGTTAGTGGAATAAGTTTTTCAGGATATTGTCTAGGTCCATAATTATTACTGCAATTAACAATTATGGTGGGTATTTTGTATGTAATATGCCAAGAATTGACAAAATGATCGCTCGCGGCTTTTGATGCAGAATAAGGACTACTTGGAAGATAGGGCGAATTCTCTGAAAATTTACCTTCTTTAGTGAGAGTACCAAATACCTCATCAGTGCTGATATGTAAAAACCTAAAATCATCTTTTTTATTTAAAGATAATTTATTCCAATAACTCCTTACTTCTTCAAGAAGATTAAATGTTCCAATTGTGTTACTTTCTAGAAATAACCGAGGATTAATGATTGATTTATCTACATGGCTTTCAGCAGCGAAATTAATTATTAAGTCTGGTTTGCTGAATTCGAGGGCATTTCTTGTTCCCATCTGATCTTTAAGATCTACTCTCAAAAAACTTAAATTATTTTGATTTTTTATTAAAGTTTCTTCAGTAAAGAAGTTATTACTTGAATATGAGATTTTATCTAAATTAAAAATTTTTAGTTTTTTGTCATGGAGATTTTTAAATATAAAATTACTACCAATAAAACCAGCCCCCCCTGTTACTAGAATTCTTTTGAATTTAGTAGATAAATATTTTTTCATAATCCCATATAAAAATTTTGATTATTAATCATTAATTAATCGCAATAGATACTTCCCATAACCACTATTAGATATTGGTTTTGCTAATTTCTCGAGATCATTGTTAGAAATCCATGAATTACGCCATGCTATTTCTTCCGGGCATGAGATTTTTAGTCCTTGTCTGTTTTCTAATGTCCTAATGTAAGAACTTGCTTCATGCAATGAATCAATTGTTCCAGTATCTAACCATGCTGTTCCTCTACCTAGTATTTGAACATTAAGCTTTCCTTGTTTTAAATAAAAATTATTTATATCAGAAATTTCTAATTCATTCCTTTTTGAATATTTAAGATTTTTAGCGAATTCAATTACTTTATTATCATAAAAATAAAGACCAGTAATTGCATATCTACTTTTAGGATTTTTAGGTTTCTCTTGTATACTTAACACCTCACCTTTAGAGTTAAACTCAACCACTCCATATCTCTCTGGATCATTAACATTATAAGCAAATAGAGTTGCTCCATTTTTTTCTATATCTGCTTCTTCAAGTCTTTGAACTAATTGATTTCCATGGAAAAGATTATCTCCAAGAATTAAAGCAACTTCTGAATTGGCTATAAATTCTTCTCCAACTATAAATGCTTTTGCGATACCATCTGGTTGTTTTTGTATTTCATATTTAATATGAATCCCCCATTGTGAACCATCACCAAGCAATTCTTTGTATAGGTGATTATCTAAAGAAGTTGTTATTATAAGATATTCTCTTATTCCGATAAGCATAAGTGTACTTAAAGGATAGTAAATCATTGGCTTATCAAAAACGGGCATTAATTGTTTACTAATTACATTGGTTAAAGGTGCCAACCTTGTACCACTTCCTCCAGCAAGAATTATACCTTTTCTCACAATTAATTA
>CACBVE010000051.1 GCA_902542595.1 uncultured Prochlorococcus sp. | reverse complement strand
TACGTAATGATTTTATTCCCTCGGCTCCAAGTTTTATAGAGGCAGATTTGGTAGCTTCCCCTGCTGGATCTAAAACTGAGGGTCTTAGTCTTACAAAAACTTTTACAGCAAATTGGTCCAATTAAAAATTAATTTCTACTAGAAGATTAGTTTAAATTTTAATAAAAAGTACTATTGATTAATAAACAAATATTTTTCCCTTAAGGTTTTCTGAGTGATTAGATGTTTATGTAACCTCTACCAAAACATACTAAGCAAGTTCTTCTTGAATTTTCATGTGTTTTAAAATTTCCTGCCCCTCCACATTTTGAACATTTTATTTTATCAATTGATGTAACTTCGTCAGAGATTAATTGTTTAAAAGCAATTTTTGGATTTTTCATCTTGGACTTTTCTTCTGTTTAAGTATCCCGACAGCTAACTATAATGTCAAATTGCTATTTTTGGTTCACTGAAAATCTTAAATTTCTCTTTAATTTTTCTATTGAAAGTTTTTATAGATTTTTCATCAAAGGAAATTATTACTAATTCAAGCCCAGCATTATCATTTGGTCTCCAACAATTGTCTGGAGCTTCTTCAAACCAAGTATTAATTTTCTTTCCAACAATTTGTATTTGTAAAGGCAATGATTTGTTTGGTATCCAAATACGTCCTTTTATTCGAAGAATGTTTAACTCATCCAAGATTTTTGACATCTCCTTTTCAAAGTCATTTTTTTCAAGGAAATAATTTAATTTAATTGAATCAGATACAAGTTCAACATGATTATGGTCATGTTCTTCAGTTAAAAATTCTTTATAAGTCTCTTTTTTAAAATTAAAATCAAATAGATAGTTCAAATCAATTTTGCCATTCTTGGATTTAAGGACTGGTGTAGATGAGTTTAGACTTCCTTGAATTTTATTTTTTACAACGTCAAATTGATCATCATTTAAGATATCTGATCTAGAGACTAAAACGATATCAGAAACTTCTAATTGCTCCTCAAAAAGTTCATCTATAGTAGCGTTGTGATCAATTTTATCTGTTTCATTATATTGTTTTATTATTTTATTTAAATCATTAATTGGTGAACCATTAAGCATTGATTCTCCATTAACGATACCAACAACAACATCAAGGTAGATGGAAGACCTAATCTCAGGCCAGTTAAGTGCTTGAATTAAGGGAATTGGTAGTGCTAAGCCACTTGTTTCGATAATTATTAATTCGATAGGAGGATTAAATTCTAGGAGAGCTTTTATTGATGGAACAAAATCATCTTGAACAGTACAACATAAACATCCATTGTTTAATTCGATTACGCAGTCGTTTTCAGATTCATCACATTTATCACAACTTTTAATCAAATCACCGTCAATTCCAACATCACCAAATTCATTAATTATTAAACCAAATTTTTTATTACTCTCTTTTAATAGATATCTTAGAAAAGTTGTTTTACCTGCACCAAGAAATCCTGAAACAACTATAACTGGTATTTTTTTTTTCATTTTTGATAATTAACAACCTAAGCTATATTCTGTACTCTCTCCTGTAGAACTATTTGTGCCATTAGCAATCGCACATAATTGTTTTTGTTGTGTGCGACTAAGAACAGCATCAGTAAAATCTGCACCATCTATTTTTGCTCCTTCAAAATTACTCTCCATTAATAATGCATTTGTAAAATTAACATCAGAAAGATCTGCATCTGTAAAATCTGTTGCATAAGCTAGAGCATCTCTTAAATTGGCACCATTAAACTTTGAATTTTGCAATTTACTATTATTAAACACCGCGCCCTCTAAATTACTTTCACTGAAATTAAACCCATTCAAATCAAACTTAACGTATTCGTTACCGCTTAAATCTTGACCATGCATATCTGGCTCTAAATTAAGGTCTTGCTGGTTTCTAATCTCAGGAGGTCTTTTAGCCCATGCAGAATTTACAGAATTAAAAAATAAAATCCCAACGAACAACAAAGTAATTAATGCATTTTTTAGTGAGGGGAAAACAATTGATTTAATCATAATAAGAATGTATTTTAGAACTTAAGTATTTAAAGTTTGTAAGAGTATCTTAAAGGAAAATATATGGCAATGTCACTAAAGGTTATTGTTCCTCCTCATCCATTAATAAAACATTGGCTTTCAATATTGCGAGAAAAAAATACTCCAAATATTTTGTACTCAACAGGATATGAGCAATTAGGGAAATGGCTTACATATGAAGCATTACGTAATTGGCTGCCATATAAAAAAGAAATAGTAAATACTGATAATGGGGACGTAGATGGATTCTTTATTAATAATGATTATCCAATAAAAGTGCTCGCAATGTTGCCCGAAGGGTTATCTCTTTGGTTTGGATCTAAAGAAGTAATTCCTAATTCAAACCTCTCATTAGGAGAACTACCTAAAACTATTGAATCAAATGAAGGAGTTATATTTTATTCAGAACAAATAACGACAAAATCAGCAACATTGGAAACTTTAATTAAATTAAAGGAATTAGGTGTTGATTCAAACAGGATTCTTTTAATAACTCCTATTTGCTCAAATAAAGGGTTAAATGAAATTGCTAAATTATTCCCTAATCAGGTAATCTACACCTCCTGCATAGATGAAGAAGACGAAAAAACAAAATTATTAGTACCGGGTATTGGGAATCCTTTATCACGTTTAAGTACTTTATTTCAAGATAAGAACTAATATAGAATATAGGAGTTAATATTTTATCAATGTCTGAATACAGAGACTCGTCTTCAAATAATCTTTTATCATTAATAAGCGGTGCTTTTATTGGAGCAGCAGGTCTAGCTTGGTGGTTAATATCCGAAGCAGACAAAAGAAAGGAGGAAAAAAAACAAAAAGCAATGATGTATTCCTCCAGAATTCAGGACGGCTCTGAAGCGATTGATTCAAATGAAAATATAAATGAAGTTGAAGGAGAGAATCTAGAGAAGAAAGTTGAGCAACTTAATTCTGCAATTGCTGATGTGAGGAGGCAACTTGAAGAGTTGGGGCAATAGAATAAAAAAGGTTCTCAAATAATATGAATAAACTCAGATCATCTGCAATAACCCAAGGTGTGCAAAGATCCCCTAACAGATCGATGTTAAGAGCTGTTGGATTTAATGATGAAGATTTTAATAAACCTATTATTGGAGTTGCAAATGGATACAGCACCATAACACCATGCAATATAGGTTTAAATAAGTTAGCACTCAAAGCTGAAGAGTCAATAAAAAGATCAGGTGGGATGCCTCAGATGTTTGGGACAATAACAGTAAGTGATGGCATTTCTATGGGAACAGAGGGCATGAAATATTCCTTAGTTTCAAGAGAAGTTATTGCTGATTCAATTGAAACAGCTTGTAATGCTCAGAGTATGGATGGAGTGCTTGCTATAGGTGGATGTGACAAAAATATGCCAGGTGCCATGATAGCGATTGCAAGAATGAATATACCCTCAATTTTCATTTATGGAGGGACAATAAAACCTGGGAAGCTGAATGGAGAAGATCTTACTGTTGTTAGTGCATTTGAAGCCGTTGGACAATTAACATCAGGCAAAATCAATGAAGAAAGGCTAATCCAAGTTGAGAAAAATTGTATAC
>CACBVE010000050.1 GCA_902542595.1 uncultured Prochlorococcus sp. | reverse complement strand
AATTAGATTTCTAAATTTTATTTTCAGAAATTTCCACATTCCTTTTAACGCTTAGGAAAGTTTTTTAAATTTTGAAATTAAATATATAAATCCACGATGAACTAATGCAAGCTTTAATGTATTTATTAGATTTTATTAATTATGTCTGAAAGATTTGAATGGGACGATACCAATAGTTCAGGTATATGGTGGAGTACTAATGTAAGTATTAGAGACGAGTGCATTTTGCTCAAAGAAGATACTCAATGCGAAGATTCTGATATCGTCGAACTTCTTAGGAGTATTGCACAAAATATTGAAGATAATGGCCTTTAATTTTTAAAAGCAATATTCTCTTTTTTAGAGATTTTAAATTCCTTTTACAGCCTTTATTAATTCGATACTAATACCTTTTTCACTCATTGAATGACCAGCATCATTAACAATAATTAATTTAGAATTTTTTAATTTCTTATTTAGATCCCAAGCACTCCTTACAGGACATACTACGTCGTACCTCCCTTGAATTATTTTTGTTGGAATCGATTCTATTATTTTTATATTTTTCAAAATAAAATTATCTTCTAAGAAAATATTATTAACAAAATAATGGCATTCGATCCTTGCAAATGCATCTGAAAAAGAATTAACTTGGGACTTATCAAAATCGAATTTTTTATTTATTAAATGACTAGTTGAGAGTTCCCATTTTGTCCAAGCTGCTGCTGCTTTTGATCTAAGATTTACATCTGACGATGTTAGATATTTATAAAAAGAACTTATCAAATCATTTCTTTCTTCTTTTGGTATTACAGAAATATATTCTTCAAATTCATCAGGGAATATCTCACTTGCACCATATTGATAGAACCACAATAATTCAAACTTTCTACATAAAAATATTCCTCGCAAAGTTAAGCTCGTTACTCTTGAGGGATTTTTAATTGCATATATAAGTGAAAGTGTTGAGCCCCAAGATCCACCAAACAAATGCCAACTATCTATTTTTAATAGAATCCTTAATTTCTCAATATCATCAACTAAATGATTAGTCGTATTTTCATTTAATTCGGAGAAAGGAGTTGAAGAACCGCAACCTCTTTGGTCAAATTGAATAATATCGAATTTATCTGGATCAAAGTATCTTCTATATCTTGGTTGACTTCCTCCTCCTGGGCCTCCATGAATAACTAGTATTTTTTTACCATCTGGATTACCAGATCTTTCCCAATAAATCGTATGAATATCACTAACTTGTAAAAAACCCTTTTCTCGTGCTTTAATTTTCGGAAATAAAACTTGATCTTTCATTTTTAAATATTTTTAATCACTTTATGTATCTATAGTATCCAAAAAGACTTCATAGTTTTTAAGAAATTTCTTAAACATTAAAAAAGGACTGTTCAAACAGTCCTTTTTGATATCTCATTTCCTTCTTAAAGGATATAAAATTACATATTTTAAAGTCTATTTACTCATAAACCTAGAATACGTGAATTCGGGGATTTCTCTCGATAATTTTAGTCCCTGTTGTCGCTAGTAATTATAAAGCGAAGTCTTATCAGACTAATTGATTGAACTTGAATTGTCGAATAATCCCATTCTCAGGAATACGCTTCCTATATTTTGGAGTTTGCTAAATTTCAGGCGGACTATCAATCATTTAGATTGCCTCCGAACTCAACATTTATAAATTACTCCTTTTTATATTTTCAGTAAATCCGTAAATATGCTGATTTACTTTTATCTTAATTTGTAAGAGGATTTTAATGGTCCTTTGTTTTTTATAGATAAATATAAAAATTAAAGTCTATAATCCTTAGTTATTCTGATTCATAGAGCAAAATAGATTTAATTATTCTTTTATCACTATCAGAAAGTTTATAATCTTCCAATTTCCACTCAACAAATTTCACACACTCATCAAAAGAAGGATTCTTATCTTGGTACTTACGCCACTCTATAATCCAATCTGCCAAGGCAAAAGTTATTTTTGCAGTAATCATATTTACCAATCAGGGTAATTAAAATCTCCGACAATAGGTTCTTCATGAAATTCACCAGCTTTTATACCTTTATCATATTTTTCAATAACCTTTACAAGATCCTACTAAAGGTACTAAATCTCCTACAAATATAGGTTCCATCGTAGATTGTTATAATGTTTTAAAGTATTCATTATTTTATGTAGTAATTTAACAAATAGATTCTTAGATTATTATGGATTTTATCAAAAAGAACAAGATTTTAACTCTTATGGCGGCAATTGCGGCTTTATCCTTTGCATTAGAAAAAGCAGGTATAATACATCCTTAAATTAGTTAAATTCATTTGATAAATACTTTCTAATGAAATAAAAAGACAGAAACTATTACAGCAAAAATAAGCAATGGAGATAATAAGGTAAAAATTAAAGTTGAAAGATTAATCAGCATAAATTTTAAATAAATACACAAATTTAATAAACATCACTTTTAAGCATTTGCAATAAGTAAAATTAAAATTATTAGGATATAAAAAAACATTTGAATAAAGAAAGATATAAAGAAGAATATGAAGAGGGCTCAGACTTACTATGGCCTAGTTATAAAGAAGATAAAATAACTCAACAATTTTATAAAGATTTATCTAATCTTTCAAAAAACATAAACTATAGTAAAAAGAAAAAGCTAAAACTTTTTGAACTAGTAGTTAGAATAATAAAAGGCAAAGGCTGGAGTTAATTAATATTCAAACTAAAATGAAAAATTTAATGATTCTAATTAAAAGTTTTTTTCTTTTAAGACCAAAAATTTTATCAACTATATTTTTTATTCCAATTCTTTATGCCGTAGGCTGGGCTTTATCTCAGCCTTTATTATTCTTGAATTTTGAAAAAGAAAATTTATCTTTAATTGGTACTATTATTACTTTCTTACTTTTTATCTTTTTACTCCCATATTGGTTTTATATTAAACGAAACAAATTTAGTACTTGGGTTCTTCTCGGGATAACTAAAGACAAATTTTTAAAAAACTTTGTCAATTTTTCTAAAGGTATTTTATTTTCTTTAGTTTTAATAATTCTAATTTTGGTACCACTATTGCAAAAAAATTATATTTCTTGGATAGGTGAATTCTCACCAATAATATTATTAAATTCTATTGTACTAGGATTAGGTGTTGGATTCGCAGAGGAAATAATTTTTAGAGGCTGGTTACTAGAAGAATTAAAATTTGAATATGGCGCAAAAATATCAATAGCTTTACAAGCTACAATTTTTAGCTTTGTTCATAATTTATCAAATGAGATCTTTTGGAACATAGTAGGAATACGTTTAGGATTTATTTTACTTGGGATATTTCTATCATTAGTAAAAATTAGAGATAAAGGTTCACTATGGAATTGCATAGGAATTCACGGAGGACTTGTGGGTATTTGGTTTTTTATAAATAACGGATTAATAGAATTCAGAGAAAATACACCTTCTTTTTTAGCAGGGCCTTTTACACAAAATATCCCAAACCCAATCGGAAGCTTTACTGCAATTTTAATACTACTTTTATTATGTATTTTTTATATATTAAAATCAAAAAAATATTTCCTTAGACGTTTTAATTAGATATAAATACCGATTGATTTTTGATTAGTAATTGTCAGATTAAAATAAAGCTTAATACTCATATGAACTTTGAGGCAGGAATAAGATTTATTGTTTTTTTAGTAATTTTTGGAGTTACAAACTATCTAATGATGTTAAGAAGATATGAAAACGAACTCAAAAAAAAGAAATTATTACAACATAAAAAGATTTCCAGGCTATATCCTGTAGGTTCATTTATTTACTGAAATTAAAAAAATTTATTTTTGAATTTACTTACCATTTCTTATTAGTTTTTTGCCAA
>CACBVE010000049.1 GCA_902542595.1 uncultured Prochlorococcus sp. | reverse complement strand
TTTTGTATTGAGTTTGTTTCTGCCTCTGCTCTTGTAATGTCTCACTTAAGTAAAATTTCAGAGGAAATAATTTTGTGGGTAACTGATGAATTTTCCTTCGCTAAATTAACAGACAAATGTGCTACTGGTAGTAGTTTAATGCCGCAAAAAAAAAATCCAGATGTTCCAGAATTGATTAGAGGCAAAACGGGAAGAGTTTATGGCCATCTTCAAGCATTGTTAACTATGGTAAAAGGTCTTCCACTCGCATACAATAAGGATCTTCAAGAAGACAAAGAGCCAATATTTGATACTGCAGAAACTATTTCTTCATGCATAAAAGCGATGACTATTTTAGTTAATGAAGGGATTGAATTTAATATTAAAAACTTAACAGACTCTGTAGAAAATGATTTTTCTAATGCAACTGATTTGGCAGATTATTTGGTGGGTAAAGAAGTTCCTTTTAGGACTGCTTACCAAGTTGTAGGTGAAATTGTTAAATATTGCTTAGAGAGAAGAATCTTGTTTAAAAATCTCACAATTGATGAATTAAAAGAGTTTCATTCAGAATTTGATGAAGATGTATTTGAGGATCTTCAACCTCTGAATGTGGTTAAGTCAAGAACTAGTGAAGGTGGAACAGGGTTTATCCAGGTAGAGAAAGAGGTAAAAAATTGGCAGAAAAAATTGTTACTCTAGATCTTAAAAATTTTTGTACAACATGGGTATGCTTTGAAGTAGAATAATAATGACATGCTATAGAACTACATATTTTGTAGCTTTCTTATTAGGTTTTCTTTTTCGAGTTTAAAGTGAGTATTTTTGTTGGTAATTTGCCTTTCCGCGCAGAGCGTGAAGATGTTGTGCAGATGTTTTCCCCCTATGGTGAAGTTTTAAATTGTTCTCTTCCTCTTGAAAGAGATACTGGAAGAAAAAGAGGATTCGCATTCATCGAAATGGCAGATGAAGCAATTGAATCAACAGCTATTGAAGGTTTGCAAGGTACTGAGCTTATGGGTAGACCATTAAGAATTAACAAAGCAGAGCCAAGAGGATCTGGGGGCTCTCGTCGTGGAGGTAGGGGCGGCTACGGCGGCGGTTACGGTGGCGGTAATAACGGCGGTTACGGTGGTGGCAATAACGGCGGCGGTTACGGTGGTGGTAATTCTGAATCGAATACTTCCTCCTCTAATAAGTCCTCTGGTGCAGATGGTTGGGAAGATAGAAGTTATGGAAATTCTTCTGAAAATTCTGAATATGAAAGTGGCAGAATTAGAAGAAAAAGAAGCGTTTCTAATGAAGGTAATATCTCAGATGAAGAAAATTAATAACCCATTTCTTTAAGCACAGAAGTTGATTTAAGAAGATAGTCAATATCTAATTCTTTTTGTATAGACTTAATTGAAATTTGATTTCTCCACATCTTAGCTTTTGGAATACCTTCGACTAAATTTATAAGATGTTTACAAATATCCCAAGATTTCCCTCCATTAATTAAATGTTTTTCAATGTATGGAATTAAGGAAAAGATAACATCTGAGGCAGATTTAGGATTTTTATTTATTCCATATAATTTTTGGTCAATTTCAGACCATCTTAGTGGATGTTTATATACTGATCTTCCAATCATTACACCATCAAAATCATTAAGGGCTTTTAATGATTCATCGATATTAGTGAAACCTCCATTGATTTCAATTAATAAATTAGGATTTAATTTTTTTAATTTTTTTACTAGATCGTACCTAAGCGGAGGTATAGTTCTGTTTTGTTTTGGATTAAGTCCTTTTAATATGGCTTTCCTGGCATGAACTGTAAATCTATCTGCACCAGCATTCGCGATATACCTTACGAAATTATTCAAGTTATCGAAACTATCATCGTTGTCTACACCTATTCTATGTTTAATTGTGACTGGTAAGCTGCAGCCATTTTTTAAGGATTCTATACATTTTGCTACTTTTTTAGGATCTTTCATTAGGGAAGCTCCAAAATTTCCAGAACAGACTCTTGGACTTGGACAACCAACATTAAAATTTATTTCGTCGTAACCCCAATCCTGGGCCATTTGGGCAGCATCTTTAAGGATTGCAGGATCGTCCCCACCAAATTGAATTGATATCGGGTGTTCTTCACTATTAAAATCTAGAAAATTTTCTTTTTTATTGGTATAGACTAAACTTTTAGCTACAATCATTTCTGTATATAAGAGAGCTTTTGAGCTTATCTTTCTCATTATCATTCTGAAATGTTTATCAGTACAATCCATCATTGGAGCGATACTTAATTTATGAATATTTTTAATAGAATCAGGTTGAATTAAACTCATTAATTTTAATGTGATTTAAATATATGAATCAATTTTTATCAAGAAGAACATTTATTCTAATTCCTATTATGTCAATCTTAAAAATAATCTTTAAACCTATGCAAGTATTAGCTTCTTCACTTGCCTCTAAAGAAGAATGGAATTTATCAAAAGAAGAATGGAAATCTAGACTAAGTAAAGAATCTTATTATATTTTAAGGGAAGAAGGGACTGAAAGAGCTTTCAGCAGTCAATTAAATAATGAAAAAAGAAAAGGAGTTTTTCATTGCGCAGGTTGTGATCAACCGCTTTTTCTCTCAGATAAAAAGTTTGATAGTGGCACAGGATGGCCAAGTTTTTGGGACTCAATTCAAGGATCAGTTGAAACTAAGCTTGATTTTAAGTTAATTGTCCCAAGAACCGAATATCATTGTTCTAGATGTGGTGGTCATCAAGGGCATGTCTTTAATGATGGTCCAGCTCCCACAGGAAAAAGATACTGTAATAACGGACTAGCATTGAGGTTTGTTCCTGATTGAATATTTGTGCGGCCTTCCGCAACTTGTTTTGTGCATCATTTTAATGGAAAATGGTTTTATTAAATTCTTAGAAAAATGATTGAAAATCAATCAGACAATATTGATAATAAAGAAAATGATATTTCTGATCAGGATAATGCTCTTGAAGATGCTCTATCTCTAGATGATCCAATAATTGAAAATGATAATTCATCATCCCAAAAGACAGAAGAAATAAACACTGAAGAATTAAAAAATACTATTTCTAATAATGATGCAAGGTTAGAACAGTTAGAAAAAGAGCATGAAACTTTAAAAAATCAATATGTGAGAATTTCAGCAGATTTTGATAATTTTAGAAAAAGACAGTCTAGAGATCAGGATGATTTAAAAATCCAGCTTGTTTCTAAGACGTTAACTGCAATACTTCCTATTGTTGATAATTTTGAGAGAGCAAGACAACAACTTAAACCAGAAACTGAAGAAGCTCAAGCTCTACATAGAAGCTATCAAGGATTATATAAACAATTGGTTGAGGTTTTAAAACAACAAGGAGTTGCACCGATGAGAGTGGTTGGGCAGCAATTTGATCCTAATTTACATGAAGCTGTATTAAGAGAGGCTAGCGAAGAGTTTAAGGAAGATATTATTGTCGAGGAATTGCAGCGAGGATACCATCTAGAAGGTAAAGTTTTGAGACATGCTCTGGTTAAAGTTTCCATGGGACCTGGCAAACAAAATTCACAAGATGAAGGAGAAAAAGATAAAGTTGAAGAGGATGTTGATTTAGAGGAAAATACCTCTGAAGATGTATAAATTCCAAATTTTTACTTGAGCATTATTTAATGGCAGATTTTTACCAAATACTTGGAGTTTCAAGAGATGCTGATTCGGATACCTTAAAAAGGGCCTATAGAAAATTAGCAAGGCAATATCATCCTGATGTAAATAAAGAACCAGGTGCTGAAGATAAATTTAAAGAAATTGGCAAGGCATATGAAGCATTATCCGATCCTGAAAAAAGAGCTAGATATGATCAGTTCGGAGAGGCCGGCCTTGGAGGTTCGGCTGGAATGCCTGACATGGGGGACATGGGTGGCTTTGCAGATTTATTTGAAACCTTTTTTAATGGCTTTGGTGGACAAAACCCTCAGGGAGGCAGAACTCAAAGAAGAGGTCCTCAACAAGGAG
>CACBVE010000048.1 GCA_902542595.1 uncultured Prochlorococcus sp. | reverse complement strand
AATTCTTCAAAGAGAGATTGGAACTAGAAAAGATAAACAATATAAAGCAGGTGAAAATGAGCTGATAAATATAATTAAAGCGAAAAATCAGATAAGTCAGTTTAACCCTTCCACTACAAACCTAAATGCATTCTTAGAAATTAAAAAGGAAAATAAAGTATTTTCATTAAATTAATTACTCATATCTAACATTCTTTTTATTGGAACATAGGCCTTTCTTATTATATCTGGGTCAAGTTCTATAGATGGGGAATTGTTTTTCAAACAATCAAGAATTTTTTCTAAAGTATTTAATTTCATATATGGACACTCGTTACATTTACAACCCTCTATGTCTGGAACCTCAATAAATATTTTATTAGGTTCTTTCTTCTTCATTTGATGTATTATTCCAGGCTCAGTTAATACCAAAAAAGTTTTAGATGGATCTTTGCTAACGAAATCAAGTAATTTACTGGTCGATCCAATAAAGTCTGAGAGAAATAGTAAATTTTGGCTACATTCAGGATGAGCAATAATTTTTGCTCCTGGATTTTGGTATTTTAATTTTAGTAGGGCCTCTTCACTAAATGATTCATGAACAATGCAGCTTCCACTCCATAATTTAAGGTCTCTTCCTGAATTTTTCTGGACCCATTTCCCAAGATTCTGATCGGGCGCAAAAATTATTTTTTTATCTTCAGGTATCTTTTTAACTAATGAGACTGCATTGCTGCTTGTACATATCAAATCACTTTGCGCTTTTACTTCCGCAGTACAATTTATATAACTTATTACATAGTGATCTGGATTTTCTTCTCTAAACTTTTGAAATTTATCTGAGGGACAATCGTCTGCTAATGAGCATCCTGCTTCAATATCTGGTAATAAGACTGTTTTATTAGGGCTTAGTATTTTTGCAGTTTCGGCCATAAAGTGAACCCCGCAAAAAATAATTATATCTGCATCATTATTTGCAGCTTTTCTAGATAGATCTAATGAATCTCCTATAAAATCTGCAATCTCTTGAATCTCAGGAGCTTGATAATAGTGCGCAAGAATAATGGCATTGGATTTTATGCAACGCTCTTTTATTTCAGAAATCAAATCCTTTTCGTTTTGAATAGATTTCTGTTTTGCAGTAGTAGTTATACTGTTCAGGATTTAGAATATCTCTAAATAGATTATATGACTTTAAACAGGAAAAATTCTGACAAATTTAAAAATTGCTATTGTTGGTGACTGTCATGGTCAATGGTCTGAAATAGACTTGAAAGTCTTATCGATTATTAAACCAAATATTGTTCTATTTGTTGGTGATATTTCTGATGGGAGTGTCAAAATAATTAAAAAAGTCAACGAGATCAAAATTCCTACTTTTGTGATTTTAGGTAATCATGATAGGGGGAAGGATTCTACAGGTGAAATTCTCTCAAAGCAGATACGTGTTCTTGGTGAAAAATATTGTGCATGGGATTTGAAAGTTTTTAATAATCAAATAAATTTGCTATCTGCAAGACCATGTAGTTCTGGTGGTGGTTATTATCTTTCAAAAGAAGTTAAGGGAGTTTATGGGCCGATAACAGAACAAGATTCAATAAATAAAATTATCAAATGTTCAGAAAAAACTATTGAAGATATCCCTTTAATAATTATGTCTCATGCTGGACCTTCGGGTTTAGGCTCAGAACCTAAAAGTATTTGTGGAAAAGACTGGAAATTACCCTCGTTAGATTGGGGAGATAGAGATTTGTCTGTCGCCATTTCGCAAATACAAAAAAAAAGAAAAGTTGATCTTGTAATTTTTGGTCATATGCACAACAACCTTAAAAGAAATCTTGGTTTACGTGAAATGTTTAAAATTGATAGTAAAGGAACACTTTATTTCAATACTGCAGTAGTGCCAAGATATAAAAATGACGTAGATGGGAAATTACTAATTAATTTTTCATGGATTGAGTTTGAGAAAAGGCAATTAAGACATGTTTCTCATCGTTGGTATTCAGAGTCTGGTGAAATATGTGAAGAAGATAAATTTTTTTAAGATTAGATACTCTTTACCAGATTTTAGGTATTTTTTGGCTTTTCATATCTTGAAAATAATGTTTGAGATAAAATATATCCGGCAATCCCTGCTGCTGTAAAAGCTAAACCATTTTTAAATAATGGTAATAAATCATTTGTTCTGGATATTATTGGTGCCAAACCAAAAATTACAAATAACATTCCCCATAAGGGAGAAAGAAGAGCTAAAAATCCAATTGATATGACCTGACCTTCTTTTCTTGGAGCAGATGCAAAACCTGCTACTAACCCTCCAAGAATAGATGTACATAAAGTCCAAATATATTGCTCTTTAGGTAGGCCAGGGACAACTTGACATCCTCCTCTTTCGAGGCAAATCTTTACTGAATCAATTGCATCTAATACTGCACCATCCTCACCGTGATCTTTAACATAATATTGGTTGCCAAATCTTGTTTGAAGTTCAACCCAAAATAACCTTGGCATAAAATTAAAATAAGCCTCTCCAACGTTAAAGTTCAGTAAATTTCCCCCTCTAGGATCCGCAACTATCAACAAACTTGTCTCATCTAAATCCCAATAGTCCTTTATTGCACTACCAGGTGAACTCTCAAACTGAGATAAATATTTAATTTTCCACCCACTTTCAATTTCTAGATTGTTGAGCTTTTCCTCTAAAGATTTTTTCTGATTAGGGCTTAATGTTTTAGCTAAATCAATTACTGGTGTTTTTTCTTCTGGTAAGAGATTTGGATTATTTATAGCGAAAACGGGTTTATGTGAAATTAAAACTAATATAGATAGAAATATTCCTAATAAATAGTTAATCTTTGAAGGCATAAATAAGTTTTATCTCTTTATATTTTCGCCGATGAATAGCTTACCCGCGAATAATCCAGATTGGTTAGTAAAAAAAATAATAAAAATGGGTGGCACTATAAGTTTTTATGACTTTATGAATTTTGCATTAAATGATCCTATTAATGGTTATTACGGCAGCGGTAAAGCTGAGTTAGGCGTTCGAGGAGATTTTGTTACATCTTCCTCTTTATCTGATGATTTTGCTTTTTTGGTTGGCAAACAAATAGAAGATTGGATGATTCAGTTCAAAAGTAGTTTTTTATCTAATCAGAAATTATCAGTAACTGAATTTGGAGCTGGAGATGGAAGCTTTATGAGTGGATTAATTAAATATTTTTTAGAAAACAGCAAGAATTTTTTAGAAGGAGTTTCTTTTGTAATTATTGAACCTAATGAAGGGATGGTAGAAAAACAAAAAAATAAATTGGAGGAATTTTTGAACTTAGGTATTGATATTTTATGGAAGGGTTTGGATGAAGTAGACGAAAATACTATAAATGGAATAGTTCTAGCAAATGAGGTGTTGGATGCTTTGCCAATAGAGAGAATAACCTTCTCAAAAGGAAAATTACTTCGACAAGCAGTTTCTATAGACAAAAAATCCCATAAATTATTTTTTGATGAAATGCCAATTACAAGTGAATTGGAAAAAAGTATTGAACTCGCTAAAAGTGAGTTGGGAATGACTATTCCGCCTGAAGATGCCCTTGAAGGATGGACGACAGAATGGCATGTAGATAACTCAAAATGGTTAAAAGCTATTTATGGAAAAATCAATAACGGTATTTTATTGATAATTGATTACGGTAAAGAAGCAAAAAAATACTACACTTCTAAGAATTCTGATGGGACAATAGTTTCTTATGAAAATCAAAAAATGATGAATAATATCCTAGATTCTCCTGGAAATTGCGATTTAACATCTCATGTTTGCATAGAAACTTTAATTAATGATGCTGAGACTCTTGGATTTAATACTCTTGGAATAACTAAACAAGGAGAGGCTTTGTTGGCACTTGGATTGGCAGAGAGACTTTATGGCATTCAGAAGGAATTTAAGGAGGATTTATCAAATGCTCTTTTAAGAAGAGAGGCATTACTTAGACTCGTTGATCCTGTATGTCTAGGTAATTTTAAGTGGTTTGTTTTTAATAAGTTTAAGGAGAAGGAAATGAATATATATTCAACCTGTTTGCGTTAAGAAAAAAACTTTAAAAATAATGAATCTTCTACGTCATCATA
>CACBVE010000047.1 GCA_902542595.1 uncultured Prochlorococcus sp. | reverse complement strand
GTCATCAAAGACTTAGATAATATGGGTAATAGTTTTGATAATTCAACAAAATATGATTTAGAACAAAAGGAATTTATAAAAAAACAAATTTTTGATATTGCACAATAAAAAAGCGTAGAAAATCTACGCTTTAGAAAATGAATTTAAATGATTTTTTTAGTCTCTTCTTCCACCACCTTGAAGAGCTATCATTAACCTTAATATAAAGACAAAAAGGTTGATGTAAGTTAAATACATACCAAGAGCTCCTGCGAGATATTGATCATCATTGTATCTTCTTGGCATTGTATAAAAATCAACAAAAGACATTGCTACGAACAATACAGTTCCAAACCCTGCAATTATTAATTCTAGACCTGAACCGCCGAAAACTCCTGGGGCAAAAAATCCTCCAATTAATTGAACAAACATCGCAATTATCAGACCTATCAAACCTAGGCCAACTACACCGCTTAATGCTTGCCCTACACTATCACTCATTCTTTGACCAGTATAAGAGGCGATAACAAAGGTTATACCTGTTGCCAATGCAGCTGTACCAACTGAACCAATACCAATTGTTCCTATTGCTAAGGCAACTATTCCACTTAGGGTAAAACCAGTAAGCAAACTAAATCCTGTTAACAAAGGCAATGCTTTTGCATTATTTGCATTATTTGCAGCGCTTGTTGCTATAAAAAACAAAATCAATTCTGCAATTAAAGCAACTATTGAAAGAGGCTGGAAAAGTCCTGGATTTGTTGCTATCAGTGAGACTCCTGCTAAAACTCCAAGAGAAGTTAGCACCATGCCCCCACCCACGTAAGGTAGTGCTTTTTGGACAACATTAGGTCCAACTATTGAACTACTTTGTGCTTCACGAATAGCTTGATTAAAATTACTACTTGCTGGCATTTTTTTTTATAATTATGATTTTATTCTAATTGATTTTTAAAATTTCAGGGTACGGATCTCCAGAGTTATAAAATTATTTATAAGCCTCAATAATTTTCTGAACTAGAGGATGTCGAACTACATCTTGAACAGTTAGATAACAAAATTTTATACCTTCAGTTTCAGAGAAGATTCTTGATGCTTCGATGAGGCCGCTTTCCTGATCTTTTTTTAAGTCAATTTGGGTAATATCTCCATTTATAACCATTTTCGATCTCTCACCTAATCTGGTTAAAAACATTCTCATTTGAGAGCAAGTAGTGTTTTGTGCTTCATCAAGAATTACCAGAGAGTTATCTAAGGTTCTGCCTCTCATAAATGCTAAAGGAGCAACTTCAATAATTCCTTTATCTACTAACGAATTTGTCCTATCAAATCCGAAAATACTATGTAAAGAATCAAATAGGGGCCTTAAATAAGGATCTACTTTTTGTTGCAAATCTCCAGGCAAAAATCCCAAACTTTCACCGGCTTCTACAGCTGGTCTAGTTAAGACAATTTTTTCAATTTTTTTCTCGTTCAATAGTCTTGCTGCGCAAACAGTAGCTAAAAATGTCTTACCAGTCCCAGCTGGACCAATTGCAAAAGTAAGATCAAAGTTTTCAATTGATTCAACATATTCTTTTTGCCTTATAGTTCTTGGTCTTAAATATCTTCCTTCTTTGGAACGAGCAAGAACTTTTTTCCCAAGTTCTGCATGTGAAGATGACTCTCCCATATTTAAAGAACTCAAAGCTGCCTTAAGATCTACCTCTGGAACTTCTAATCCTTGTTCCCATATTGGTCTTGTTAACTCTACTAATGCTGATGCTCTCTCAATCTTGGAAATAACTCCGTTCATCTCAAGTTGTAAGCCTCTTATAGTTAAAGAAACTCCTGTGAGAGACTCAAACTTTTTCAAAAAAGAATTTCCAGGCCCTGATAACGCTGTAGCAGCATCAGAACTTGGTAAATCTATTGTGAAGTGACCAGTTTCGGAAACTTCTTTCATTTAGTTATTGTAGAAGAATAAAAATTTATCAAACCACTAGCTTTCAGCTTCATTATTATCGCTTTCAGCTTCACTACTTTCGCTTTCAACATCTTTAGATTTAGCTTTAGCGGCTTTTTCTTGCGCTATCTTCGCCTTACCGATAGCTATAGAAGGTCTTTCTATTTTTTCTAGTAACCCTCCCTTTTCTAATAAAGTCCTCACTACATTAGTTGGTTGAGCGCCCTGTGTAAGCCTTGTCCTTAGAGCTTCGGTATCAAGTCTGGTTTCCTTAGTTCTTGGATTATAAAAACCTAGTTCTTGTAGAGGCCTACCATCTCTTCTGGAAGTACTATTGCATGCAACAATCCTGAAACTTGCCTCTTTTTTCTTTCCAAAGCGCTTAAGGCGCAATTTAATCATCTTAAATCAATGCATTTCTAATAATAATATCATTTAAAGGTAAAAATTTAGAAACTATAAATCAGCAAATCCTTTTTTCTTTTTATTATTTTTTTGTTTCTTCATTGTTTTATTACTACCCATTCCTGGCATTCCTCCCATTCCTGGCATTCCTCCCATTCCTGGCATTCCTCCATTTGACATTTGTTTCATGAAACCTCTCATTCGCTGAAAATCAGCTAAAACTTTATCTACATCTTTTGCTTCATAACCGCTACCTTGAGCAATCCTTTGTCTTCTTGAAGGCTGGGCAGCAAGAACCTCAGGTTTTTGTTTCTCTTCAAGAGTCATTGAAGAAATCATAGATTCTATTTTCTTCAATTGATCTTCTCCATCTTTTATCATCCCTTCATCGATTTTATTCATCCCGGGTATTAATTTTATTAATCCGCCAAGTGATCCCATCCTTTTAATTAATCTCATTTGCTTAACAAAATCATTAAAGTCAAAAGTTGCTTCTTGAAGTTTCTTTTGCATAGATTCTGCATCAGCAAGCTCAACTTCCTTTTGGGCTTTTTCAACAAGTGTTAGTACATCGCCCATGCCTAAAATTCTGCTAGCCATTCTTTCAGGATGGAATGGTTGCAGTGCCTCAATTTTTTCGCCAACACCAATAAATTTAATGGGTTTACCACTTATTTTTCTTATTGATAAAGCAGCCCCTCCTCTTGAGTCGCCATCCAACTTGGTGAGTATCGCCCCAGAAATTCCTACTTTTTCATGAAATGACTTAGTCAAATCAGCAGCTTCTTGTCCAATCATAGAATCAACAACAAGTAAAACTTCATCAGGATTAGAAACTTCCTTTATCCGAACCATTTCACTCATCATCGAATCATCAATTTGCAATCTTCCTGCCGTGTCAATAATGATCGAGTTAAAATTATTTTCACTCGCATAATTCAAAGCTTGCCTCGTTATTTCTTCAGGTTTACTATTTTTTTCTTTCGCTGAAAAAACTTCTAATTCATATTGATTTCCTAATGTTTTAAGTTGTTCAACAGCCGCTGGTCGATAAATATCTGCAGCAACCAAGAGAACTTTTTTTTCTTTTTCCTTCAAATAAAGGCCTAATTTTCCTGTTGCAGTTGTTTTACCAGCTCCCTGAAGTCCAGCCATTAAAATAACGGTAGGGCTTTTTTCATTCTCTTTTAATGGAGAATTTTCGTTCCCCATAATATTAATCAATTCTTTATTTACAACTTCTATAAATTTTTGGCCAGGGTTTACACCCCTAACTACTTCTTCTCCGATAGCTTTATTTTTGACATCTGATATAAACTCTTTTACTACAGATAAACTAACATCGGCATCAAGTAGAGCTCTTTTTACCTGATTAAGAGCATCATTTATATTATTTTCACTAATTTTGGCCTCGCCTCTTAAACTTTTTACTGCGTCTTCAAAGCGTGATGAGAGTTCATCAAACATTATTCAAAAGTAATTTATTATTGATTACTTATTATAGTTGATCTCGAAGTTTATAATTACAAACCACTTACAAAATCAACCAATTTCCATGATTTTTTGGAAAAACCTAAAATATATTTAACTTTCAGCGGATTTAGTGATGTTTCATTAATAAAATCTCCAGAATTTTTTATTATTTTCTCAAGGTAATTCAACTCAACTACAACAGCTATTCTAGAGGAAGTTTGTGATTCCAAATCAATAGTTATGATTTCTGAATTAATTTCTTTATAAATTCCTTTCTTGATATCATTTTGTCTCTCTTCGATTGTT
>CACBVE010000046.1 GCA_902542595.1 uncultured Prochlorococcus sp. | reverse complement strand
TGTCATATACATCAAGATTTTGGGCCTTTATATTATTTTTCCATGGTTCATCTTTATCTTCAGACTTTTTGTACCATTTCCAAAAATAATTTATTATTCTATCTTCTCCCAATAATTTTATTTCATCCTTACTTATAAATCCCATATTGTGGTTATATGTTTGTGTTTTTAAAATCATATAATCCTCATCGAATATCTTATAAAAAATCTTTTTTTGATTCTCTTTAAACAATATGAGGTTATTAAGTAGTTTATTTTTTAAAAATTTTCTGTAATGTCTCACTATTACTCTTGCATTGTTATTTCCTAGTGGAACATGATCTAAAACTTGTAAATATCTTGCTGCAGAGGGATCACCTTTATAAATTAATATTCTTCCTGGTGGTATGTACTTTATTCGGATAAATTCTTTTTTAGGCTCATTCTTGTAGTAATAAATACTTTCAATGTATTGATGTGTTACATTAATTTTTTGGTTAAAACTAACTAGAACGTTTTTATTAACATCTTTATCAGGGATTGTATCGCCATGTACCCAAAAAAGATGAAGGATATCTAAGTGATTTTCAATTATTCTTGACCAATCACATTTGAAGTCAACTAATACCTCTTCATATACATAATCCTTATGCGTAAACCCATTCTCATATAATTCGTAATTACTTATGGGTGAATCTTCACTTATATTGTTTAAATCAGTGTCAGATTTTTTAGAAAAATGTACAAAAATATATCCATTCTTTTCTAAAGCTTTGTATTGAGATAAGTGAATTCTTTTGGCGTAGTTATCGTAGTTATTATCTACTATATGTCTGCATGTTATTCTATCGAGATTTTGGCAACTTCCACCAGATGAGAATTTAGCTCCATGATAGGGACAAGTTATAACTCCATCTGATAATGTTCCTTCAAAAAAAGAGGCACCCCTATGTGGACAAATATTTTTAATACACCTAACGTTTTCATTTTCATCTCTATAAAGAACAAGAGGCTCATCATAGAGTGAAAAATAAAATAGCTTATTTTTTTTTAGTTCTTTCGAAGGACATATAGCATACCACCCAAATAAACCTATTTTTAATTCATTTTGATTTTCTCTAATATCAAACGAGTCAATTTTTACTACCGTTCCTTTTTTAAATGGTTTAAGAACGGTATTTAAGTCTTTTGATTTAAAAAAATTAATTTGTCTGTTTTCCATAAATTAATTTCTTTTTTAATTGACTGTTTATCTTTCGGAACTATAACCCAAGTAAATAATCAATTACTTATAAAAAGAAAATTCTCTATTATTTGTAGCAATAATTATATAGTTCTTGAAAAATATTGAGTCCCTATCGTATTTATGTATCTTTATTTCAGGTTTTTTGTATCTTTTGTGATTCTTTCAAATTTTTTATGTAATCAATAGCATCATCAATATTTTTGTGGAAATTGCATTGGCCCAAATAACAACCTATAAATCTTAAGAATTTTCTCTTGCCACCACTAATTTCATATCTATGTATCGTGCCACCATCTAATGGAGCATAAATAAGTTCTGGTAGTGCCATATTAATTTTGTATTTAATACTTAATTAAAAGATAATTCATGTTCAAATACATTTCCATAGCTCAATCCATATATTTAATAATTAATTTACTTATTTTTGGATAATTATTTATTGAATACCCAAGTATTATTTGTTATCTATTAATTATTGATATGAATTTTTTATTATGCCAAAAGCTTTTAGGCGTTTTTTAAAAAAACTACCAAAAAAAATTCAAACTATAAAATATTCATTTAGAGAGTTTTTATCTTCCAAAATATGAAATAGCAGTTGTGGTTAACAAATTATAAATTTTTATATTTTTGATAAAACATAATCGCCAGAGCTAAATTCTAAACTATATTAAATTGGCAATTTATTAAATATTATGATCAAAAGAGTTTTTACGATATTCATTTTAACTTTGGTTCTTCTTTTTAGTACCCCAGTTTACTCATTGGATGCTTCTTCTAAAACTCTAGAAAAGTATACTAAAAAGATTTCAAATAAGTTCACAAGAACTTACTGTAACACTTCTAAATTCGGTATTTCTTATGAGGGAGCTTTGGCATTTGCTATTGGAGAGACTAATAAGGAATTTAAAAATAATAAACTCAATAAGTTTATAGATTATTCTCTACTAAAAAATTCAATAGTTAATGATTTAGAAAATAATTGCCAAGTTTATGATTTTGCGATTACTAAATTAGAAAATTTAAAATTTAATTAGTAAAATGTAAATTATTAAAGCCTTATTTTTTACCTATCCAATCATTGGGTTTTTCCATCATCCATTCAAAAACCCCCTTTGCATCAAGGTTTTTAGATGCATAAATAAATAATACTGGGAATATTAATATTACTGTTCCAATAATAATTAACTCTATTTTACCTATCCCCATCTCGTGGATAGTTAAGGCGAAATAATTAATCATTACTTAATTGAGTTGAAGTTTATTTATCAATTAATTTATAAAAGATTATTTTGACTTTCTCATTTTGATAAAAAAACTTAATTATTTATCGTAAAAAATATTTGTATAAAGTACCTATTTTATTCTGGGCTGCTTTTTAATAATTTTAATTATAGGCTTCTGTTTGATGGTTATGGATCATGGAATTATTATTTTCACACCTATTTTTGCAGTATTGATTGGATTTATGGTATTTTCAAATTTAAGAAAAAGAAAGATGTCAGCTAAAAGAATTTATAAATTAATAGATGAATTAGAAAAAAAATACATATACTAATAATCTTGTAAAGAAAAAAGATTAATCAAACTCTATACCAACTTCCTCTTTTAAATCTCTCTCCAAATCTGGAAGATGAGGCTCAACCCAATGATCTTTGTTGTCGATACCAGCAGCATTTACATAATTCATTATGTGTTGATCAACTTGCTTGTAAAGGTCATGTAAATTTAGATCCATACGAATATCATGTGCAATTTCAGAAACTTGTTTTTCAGTTAGGCAATGATTTGGATGAAGTAAATCACAACAAGGAATTCTCTTCTCAATCAATTCATTTAGATTGATTTTTATTTCATAATCTTGATGTACAGTCATTGATTTTCTGTCTTTAATTATTATTTTAATCATGTTTAAGGTTTTGTATATCTTTAGTCAAGAAACAAAGTTCTTTAATGTGAGTAAAGTAATTTTAAATAAATAGATCTTCCAAATCTTTATACAAATCATCATTCTCTTTTTGGTTTTCTATTGAATCGAATTGATCTAGTGAAAGTTCTTTTTTTGATGTGTAGAAAAGATATCCAAGGGCTCCTAAAAGTAACGTTGTTGGTAGAATCATTAGAATTAATTGACTTATAATGAATATAGTGCAACACTTATTACAGTCAAGTGCTGAACTTTTATTATTTTTAAATGCCTACTAAGAAAAAAAGAGTTGGTTTTATCCCAAGAGAAGATGTTATGAGAATAATTGATAAATTAAGCATAGAGAATAATTTAAGTAATTCAAAAATCATAAGTATTTTAGTTGAGGAAGCACTTTCTACAAGAGGTATATTTAATAAAAATAATGGTAAAATAACTCAATCTTATCTTGATATAAACAATTCTTCTGAGAATTTAATTGAAGATCCAAATAAATCCAAACATATTGAAAAATTTACAAAAAATATAAACTTTCTAAATCAAAATGATTCTTTTAAAACGTCTTTTATTAAAGATAAAAAGCAAGATACTTTTGATTTAAAAACTTATAAAAAGTTCTTATTATTCCTCGAATTCAAGAAGATGATAGATGAATATAATAGTTAAATAGTGTTGCAAAGTGCTTCACTTAACGTTAAGTTTAGTATGTATTTTTTGAGGGTAATTTCTTGTTAAAAGTTATTTTTATTTATTTCAAAGACTTGAAATTAATTAATCCATAAAATTTATTTATTATGAGTTCACCATCACCAGTATTATCTATAAATCTTCTACCTCCTGAAAAATTATATTGTAATTTTAGTTATTGGAGCTCTTTATTTTCTCAGGATATGCAAATTTTATGGGATAGAGCGCACGGGGTGCCTTTAGAAAAACTACCCAAAGGAGTTTCTGATATGATTTTCCCTTATTTATTGCTTGCGCTTTCAGATTATAAGACTTCTCAGGCAAATAAAATGAATGGAATAGGATTGGACAATCTATTAAGCCTTTGGTTCGATAAGTATTTGTTGAATAAAAATGGGTACTTCGAACTGATAGAAAAATAATTTTTTGTTTAAATTTGAATGTTATTTTCTAGAAATTATTAAAAACCTAAAAATTAAAATTTATTTTTATTTAAAAGATATCTTTCTATATTTCACTTTTAAAAAAGATTTTTTTATGTTTATATTCTGTTGACTTTAAATGGGGAAGAATAGATAATAACAAAAATAAATTTTTAGTTGTGAATCCATTATCAGATACTTTTGATGATTTTATTGATGATCTTCTTGCTTCCGATGTTCATCTATTGAAAG
>CACBVE010000045.1 GCA_902542595.1 uncultured Prochlorococcus sp. | reverse complement strand
GTTGCAAGAATTGAATATTCTTGAGGTCTAGTTTGAATTTGTTGAAATATACTATCAGCTATCCGATCATCAACAAGAATAAGTTCTCTCCATTTCCCATCTCCGTGAGAATTTGATATTGATGCAATAACTTCTTTAATTTCTTCGCAAATGAATGCTTTTTTGTTATTTGTAAGCTTGTCAAAACCTGGTTCAATTTTCCGAGCATTATTTTCAATTGTAATTTCTGGATTTTTCTGAATATTATCTAAAATCCAGCTTTCTCTTTCTGTAATGCAATCTTCTCTAAATTCATTTACTGCTAATTCATATCCCCAGTCTCTAAATGCACCTTCTGTATATTTCATAATATTCCCTTTATGTACAAGAGTTACATGCCTTTTATCTCCTGATAGTCTTTTGGCATGTTCAATAGCTTTTTTAATATGCCTTTGGCTGCCAAATTTACTCACCGGTTTTATTCCAATACCTGATCCGTCTGGAATAGATCTATTTTTTAAATTTTTACTTTTTGGTATGACAAAGTTATTTAAGTGATTAATTAATTCAAGACAATTATTATCCTCCGCTTCCCATTCAATTCCCATGTAGATATCCTCAGTATTTTCTCTATAAACAATAACGTCTAAATTTTGGGGATTTTTGTGAGGACTTGGAGTTCCTGAATAATATTTGCATGGTCTAACACAGCTATATAAATCAAATATTTGCCTCAATGCAACATTAAGAGATCTAATACCTCCACCAATGGGAGTCGTCAAAGGACCTTTGATGGCTACACCAAAGTGTTTGATTGCTTCAATAGTATCTTGAGGGAGGTAGTTATATGTTCCATAAAGTTCACAAGCTTCATCGCCCGCATAGACTTTAAACCAATTAATTTTTCTTTCATCTCCATAGCTTTTTTTAATCGCTGAATCAAGAACGATTTGAGTTGCAGGCCAAATATCAACTCCAGTACCATCACCCCTAATGAATGGGACAATTGGATTATTAGGAACATTAGGTTTGCCTTGATTAAAAGTTATTATCTCGCCTTCATTAGGTAAAGTTAATTTTTCAAATTTTGGCATAGCATTGAATTAATAAAAGGTAACTCATTGAAGTTCCTCGTATTGTAATTTGCGATGAGTTATTTTCTTTAAAACCTAGAAATTTATTATTCAAATGTGAATAGTGAATAGATTATTGATCAGCATTTCAACATCTTTATTAAAAGAAAAAGTAGTTAATAAGCAAGTTAAAGCAAATTATGTCATTTTCAAAAAAATACTCAGCTACTTATGAATGCGAGTTCAAATGTAAGTAATGTTGAAATAGCTAATAAAATTGCTTCCACTGCAGCTTTGTTTCGGAAATATTTTCCAGATGCAAGCGTAAACTTTAGTCCCTGGGATAATTCAAATAATGAATCCATGCAAGATACTATTGATTTTGCGTTTCATTTCCCTGGTTGGAGTCCTCTTATTGAATGTAGAGCAATACTCTTACAATTAAGAATTGAAAATGATAATAATGGCAGAGTTCCGAAATTGTTGGGAATAATAATGCGAGGTATGATTGTTCCCTCTGAGAGATGGAGAGTGGCTACCATCGGTGATTGGGAAATGACTGGTACTCATTTACCCCAAAAGGAACAAAAAGATAACCTTTTTTTGGTTTGTAAAGAACTTTATAAGCTATTCTCTACAACATCCGCCGGTAACAAAAATTAGCTGTTTTATGTATTTTCCTTGTAGATTAAATACACTTACAAAAATAATTCAAAATATATGGCAGTTGCTCTTGCAGGACAATTAAGAGAAGGGACAAAAAAATCCCATACTATGGCAGAAAATACTGGCTTTGTGGCTTGTTTTTTAAAAGGAGTTGTTGAAAAAAAATCTTATAGAAAATTAATTAGTGATTTATATTTTGTTTATGAAGCTATGGAAGAAGAAATTGAAAGACTGGTGAATGAAGAACATCCCGTAATAAAACCTATAGGTTTTAAATCATTATTTAGGAAAGAAACTCTTGTAAATGATCTGAAATTTTATTTTGGTGATAACTGGAAGAATGAAATTAATATTTCTCAATCAGCAAAAGAATACGTTGAAAGAATCCGAGAGGTCGCAAAAAATTCACCAGAGCTATTGGTTGGTCACCACTACACTCGGTATATAGGAGATTTATCTGGGGGGCAAATTTTGAAAAGGATCGCTAAAAAAGCATTAAATTTGCAGGGAAATGATGGTTTAAATTTTTATGAGTTTGAATTAATTGCTGATGAAAAGAAATTCAAGGAAGAATATTCCCTTACTTTGAATCAACTTCCAATAAATCAAAAGACTGCTGATCAAATTATTGATGAAGCTAATCAAGCGTTTACTTACAATATGAAAATGTTTAAGGAGCTTGAAGGTAACTTGATTGCTGTTTTAGGCAAGATTGTATTTAATTACATTACCAAAAAAGTAAGGAAAGGAAGCACCGAGACCTAGTAATTTATGTTTGATTCATTAGTTGATTTCCTTAAAACCAATATTGATGAATTAAATGGTTATGAAGTACAAATATCTAGTGAATTCAAAGAACATCACAATAAAGACTCAAAATATATTATTAAAAATTGGCTTTTTTCATCTCCCGAATATAGAAAGTGGCGAATAACAAGATTAGATGGTGGTAAAAAGCTGCAGGTTTTTAATACGGTTGCATATCCAAATTTTGACAGTGAAATACCTATTTTAGGAGCTGATATTTTATGGTTTGGAACTTCTCAAAAGTTATTAGCAATTCTTGATTATCAACCTTTAATTCAAGAAGTTAATTATCTTGAAAAATATTGTTCAAGTTTAGGTAGTATTAAGAAAAAATATTCTGCATTTGATAACAATAAAATGAAGAATATATATGATTCAAAAAAGTATTTCTCACCATGGGTGATTATATGTAGAGGAAATAAATTAAATCTTGATAGAGATTTAAATAATATATTCCATTTATTTGTAAATAATTATTTGAACATTTATAAAACGAATTCTGTTAATCAATTTTTAAATTCAGAAGAAATAAAGATTAATCAAATTAAATATGATAAGTACAGTTTTGAAAAAGACCCTGCAGATAAATTGTTTAAATCTTTTTTTGGAGAAATATGGACAAAAAATTTTATCAATAAATTTCTTTTTACATTAAATAATGAGACTATTTATTGAATGTTAATACAAGATACTATTTTTTACAGGCCAGATTGGAGATGGCATAATTTTCTAAAATATTTAACTAATAATCTTAGTAAATATAACTGTTTAGAAAAAATTATACCCTCAGAATATTCTTATAAAGATTCCACTTATGGTTCAAAAAAATCAAAAAAAAATGTGAATCTCTTTACTTGGTGTGTAACGCATAAAAAAAGAATTCAATTCGCAAGAGCAGTGTGCATAAATAGTCCAAATTATTCTGTTTTAAATTTTTTAATTATTCCTAATACTATTTATAACGTCCCATTTTTTGGAGTGGATTTTGTTTCTCTACCTAATAGTCACTTATTAGTATTAGATTTTCAGCCCTCATTACAAATACATAATCAATACAATAATAAGTTACTAGAAAAACTTACAGAACTCAAAAATCATTGTCATTCATCACTCCCATTAGCTGAAAAAATGTCTGAAGATGTAGCTAGATTTTTTTCTCCAGGGGTAATCTGGTCAAAATTGCCAAAAGAAGAAAGAAGTGATTTTTTAATCGCAAATCAGCTTTATACCTCATTTAAGGAATATCTTGATTTGTATTTGGAAATTCTTTTCAAAAGTAAAGAAGTCAATATGGAACTGCAAAAAGAATTAATAAATGGTCAAAATAATTATTTGAAATATAGAAGAGATAACGATCCAGCAAGGCCAATGTTGTCGAGTTTGTTTGGAAAAGAATTTACTGAATCTTTAATTCAAGAAGTTTTATTTACTACCTAAAAGTCTTATAATTTTGAAATTTGAAATCATATGAAAAAAATTTCTGTACTTTTTGTATGTTTGGGAAATATTTGCAGGTCGCCTGCAGCAGAAGCAATCTTTATCAGCCTACTTGAAAAGAAGGGATTAATTGACGGATTTATTGTAGATTCTGCTGGAACTGGGAGTTGGCATATTGGAAAAAAAGCCGACTCCAGGATGAGAATTGCCGCAGAAAGAAGAGATATAAATATCTTAAGCAGGTCTCGTCAAATTACTAGCAAAGATTTTGACGAATTTAACTATATTCTTGCGATGGACGACTCAAATTTTAAAAACATTCAAGATCTTAAAAATAGAACGCCTTCAACTAATCTTGCTATAATTAAAAAAATTCAAGATTTTAGATCAGTTTTTAACGAGAAAGAAGTGCCTGACCCATATTTCGGAGGTGATGAAGGCTTTGATTATGTTCTTGATATTTTAGAAGACTCTGTAAACGGTTTCTTAGAAAGTATTTCATGAATTCATTAGATCTGAGTCTCTTTAGGAATCTTGTCATTATAAAGATCAATAATTTTATCTACCACCTCATTAATCGAATATCCATCAGTAATAATTTCTATTGCGTCATTCGCTTTTACTAAAGGTGAAATTTCCCTATTGGAATCTTCAAAATCTCTTTTCTTAATCAGTTCTTTTAATGTATCAAGGTCTATTGCTTGTGAGTCTTTACTATTTTTGTCAGATTTTC
>CACBVE010000044.1 GCA_902542595.1 uncultured Prochlorococcus sp. | reverse complement strand
CATTTTCAGGATTTGCTGACTTCATAATATAAATCTTAAGACATTATGTAGTTTTCGGGATATTTTCTTTACAATTTTCTTCAATCATGCTCTTTAGGTGCTTTATTTAATAGAGTTTAATAGAACTTTTAAGAGAGGAATTGTAAATATTGAAATTAAAGTTGTTGTAAAAAGAATTTTTGAAGCAATTTTTTGTTTAACGTCATAAGCCTCTGCCATTAATATTGTAGATATTGCCGTTGGGGTTCCCGCCTGCAGTATTACTGCCGATGATTGATAGAAGTCAAAATTTAATAATTTGCATATTAAAAAAACTATAAAAGGAAGAATAAATAATTTTAATAAAATTGAGAATTTAATTTCTTCGTTAAGATCAAAAATTTTGCCCTTTTGATTTGTTATTATCCCCAGTCTTGTTCCCACAATTATTATTGCTAGAGCAATAACTATTCTTGCTGGTATCCAGAGATAATTTCCTAATATCTCATCTAGATGGAAAAGATATGCCAAAAGTACACCAATTATCCCTCTTGATGCAGGACTATTTATCAATGCGTTTAATAAGCCTTTGAAATTTAGGATGTTCTTTTTTTTGGGTGTTTCTTGAAGAAAAATAGGTCCAAATATCCAAGCGAAAAGCGTTGTACCTAAGTCAAATCCGATAGTGAAATTAATAGTTGTTGAAGGTAGAAGAGCCATTGCAATTGGTATTCCAAGAAAAGATGTATTACCTATTAGTCCTGCTAGCTGCAAAGTGTAATTTGAAAGCTTATTTTTAAATATTTGGAATTTATTAATCAGAATTATTAAAAATCCTATTAGTGAGAAAGCCAAAAATGCACTTTTTATAAGGTTTATATCTATACCCTCTTTCAATAAAAGACCCATTACGCTTAAAGGGATACCAAATCTTATAAGCGGTCTTGCAATATATTTAGAAATATTTGGATTCTTTTTCCCTAGAAAAAAACCAAAAATTAATAAAGGGATAATATTTATAAAAAGAGAGTAGATGGTATTAATTAAATATTTAATAAAGCAATATTAACTTGCCGTCGCACAGTCAAAAAGTTTTTTTAACCCATGGATAAATTAAATTATTTTCCATAATGCATTATCAGGAATTAAAGGTGATTTATATGGATCTTCTGGTTCTTTAGTTAAAACTCTCCAATTTGGAACTCTACAAGTGACATAAGCAGGACTTTCTATTAAAACCCCTGGTTTCTCATCAAAAGTACAAGTAAATCCCTCTTTCCAAAACCCACCATTGTTAAGGCTACCTTTAAACCAAACCCAGCATTTTGAAGTTTTCAAGATCAGAAGAAATTTAGCTTCATGATATATAAAATTTAAGTAATATCTCAATAAATAAATACTATTAAGGCAATTATTGTTAATTTAAGATTTTTGAAAAATATAATTTTGAGATTAATATCAAGAGATTCAAAATTAAGGTAATTAAATTAGCAATTAATATTGGTGAGGAAGAAATTTTATAACCGTAAATAATCCAGGACAAAACTCCAATAATGAACATTATTAAAGTTGTTAAAGAAACATCATCGGCCTTTTTTGTTTTTAAAGTCTTTATCAATTGAGGTAGAAATGCAGCTGTTGTTAAAACCGCAGCAAGATATCCAAATATGTCTATATTCATAAAAGTTTTAAAAATTATTCTTTAATTAAATCAGATAAAAATTCTAAAGGATCTCTCATATTTGATGAATATCCAAGAACATCACTTGAAAAAAATTTATAAATAACTTGATTTTTATCATTTAAGAGAAAGGAAGCTCCTCTTTGAGGGAGATATTTTGGATGAAGAATATAATCTCCCCAATTTTGTATTATTTCATTCATATTATTTAATCTAAATGTTGCTAATTCAAATGGTCTCAAATAACCATCTCCGAAAACCTGGCTAAAAGAATTACCTGAAAAATTTAGAAATTTCAAAACTTTAATTTCATCAAATTCTGAATAGATTTGCTTCGCCTTATGATCTCCTGTATAACCTCTAATAACTTCCTTAATTGTTTTAAGAGAATTTATTCCAGATAACATCAAAAGCATATTAACCCAACCTCCTAAACCCGTATCTAATCCTTTAGAAATTTTAAGACTATTATGGATTTGGTTATCAGAAACAAATATTAAATTTTCTTCAGAAAAGCCAGTAAAGTTACAGAATTTTTCTTTTCCCTTTTGGGTACCAATAGCAATAGCAAAAATATCTAAATCTGTATCTTGATGATTATTGATAAAATTTTGAAGATTTATAGCATATTCAAAACTATCAAAATCTCCTAATAAACCAAATAAAGCGATTAATTTAAATCTTTTTTCACCTTTTAAGTTGAATTCTTCAACAAGATCAATGATGTCATTTTGGAATTTGTCAGTCACAATGTTTTAAATTTTTTTACAAACTATACCCAAGAAAATTTGCTTACCTTGATTAGTATAAAATCTTACATGAAAAAGTTTTTAAAGAAATTAATTTAACGTTTTTAGATTTTATTATTTTAAAGTAAACATTTTGAAGTTATGACTGTAGGAATTTATTACGCAACTACAACCGGAAAAACTGAAGACGTAGCAGATCGTCTTCATAACTTTATATCTTCAGCAGAAGCTCCTAAAGATGTATCTGATGTAGATGACCTTTCAGAATTTGAAAATCTTGAAGGTATTATTTGTGGCCTGCCAACTTGGAATACTGGAGCGGACGAGGAGAGATCTGGAACTTCGTGGGATTCAATATTAGAAGATATAGGCAAACTAAATTTATCAGGAAAAAAAGTAGCAATTTTTGGTTTAGGAGATTCTTCTACCTATACTGAAAATTATTGTGATGCAATGGAAGAACTTCATAGCTACTTCACAAAAGCAGGCGCTGAAATGGTCGGTTACGTAGATAAATCTTCTTATACATTTGATGAATCTAAAAGTGTTATAGGGGAAAGCTTTTGTGGATTACCTCTTGATGAGGATAGTGAATCTGATTTGACCGATTCGCGTCTTGAGGCATGGGCTTCTCAGCTTAAAGGTGAAATCCCCTCTTTGGCTTAAATTTTTGACAAAAAACCTAAAAAAATAGTCAATTTAATAAATTAAAACTTTCTATCCCAATTAGAGATGCCTTTTTGTATGATTGCTTGTAAATCTTAAAAATAATGAAAAATTTAAAAGAACAGAGTTGCAAAGATATTTTTAAAAATGCTTATGAAAAAAGATATACATGGAATACTGATTTCAAAGGCTATAAAGGCAAGTGTACTTATTTATTTGAAGATAATTCTTATGAGGGTGAGTTCTTATTAGGTGAAGACTTTAAACCTGAGATTAAAAATATAGATGAAGAAAACATAAAGAAAAGTATTGCTTCTCAATTGTTTGAAGTGTGTATTCACAGGGTAAAAAGAGAATTTAATTCAGTTCATTCAGAAAATAATTTTAATTTACTTAAAAGTTCTGAAAATGGGATTGAAATGAATGTTTCTGGGAGAAATGAAGGAGATAAGTATAGGGTTAAAGATGATTGTATTAATATGGTTTATAGAAAAATTCATGGAACAATTATTGAGATTTTTGTTGAGGAATTTTTTGATACTGGAGTTGGTTTTCTTAGTAAGAAATATACTAGTCAACAAATTAATCCAAAAACCCTAGAATCAAATTCTCAAAAAATTGAATACAAAGATGAATTTATAAATATAGGTAAAAAAGATTATTGGATTTTAAATTCGAGATCAATAAAATATTTAAACCAAAATCAAGAAGAAGAAATACAAAAGTTTGTTTTCGAGGATTTAAGTTTATTGAAATAAGTTTTTTATTCAACCAATCTAAATCCTTTATCAAGTAGTTTTTGATAAAGAAGTCTTGCTCTGAAGGCTAAAATTTGTTCTTCATTTTCATTACTAATTACATGAAAATAATTATTGTCTAATTTGTTTTTGCTAAAACACACGTTTGCTTCACCTAATCTTAAAGTCCAGTTTTCTTCTTTAGCTAAGTGTTGATTAGGTCCTAGATCCCAAGGGCATTTTTCAGGATATTTTTCTCTTTTAGAGCCCATATTTTTAATATTATCTATCCAATATTAGTAAAAATTTAAAAGTATGGCTATAGATCTTTGTTCAAAGCTTTATCTGAAATGCAGTAAAGGTATTATTTACTTTTTACTTGCAATCAAGCAATAAAATGGGTCTTTACTAAAAAAATTGAAGATATTTTGGACTGGTTCATTAAACTTTTTAATTATTCTTGGCTCATTAAATCCGTTTGATATTAAGACTTTTCTTACATATTTAATTCTCTCTTCTTCAGTGGATGAAGTCCAAATGTTGGGAGCCTTATGCCAAAATGCTCTATTTGAAAAAGATATTATAAACTTGCCATCATTACTCAAAATTCTTACGATTTCTCTAGATAAATTTTCTGGATATTGTAAATATTGCCAAGCTGCGACCATTAAACAGAAATCAACACTTTCATTACCTAAAGGAATTTCTTGATTTAAATTGAAATTTTGTATCCAATAAGTATCAAAAATTTTATTTTTCTCAAGTTCTTGTTTGTTTAATCCATGCCCAATAACTTTTTTATATTTTTTCTCTTGAGGTAAGTAACTATCCCAGCTGGACATTAAATCTAGGACAGTTGAATTGTCTGAAATTTCTTTTTTATAAACATTTGATAGATATTGCCTGAAGTTCGCATCTAAATGATAAACAAATTTTGGGTCAGAATAAAATTCTTCAT
>CACBVE010000043.1 GCA_902542595.1 uncultured Prochlorococcus sp. | reverse complement strand
TTATAAATTTGGCAGGAAAATAAGGATGAAAAATTTATATTTAGCGAGTAAGAATAAAGGTAAAATTGAAGAATATAAGAAATTGCTTGCTGGAGTTAATTGCAAATTGTTACTCCAGCCAGAATCATTAGAAGTGGAAGAGGATGGACTGACATTTAGAGATAATGCAATTAAAAAAGCGAGTGAAGTTTCGAGAAAAACTAATAATTTTTCAATAGCAGATGATTCAGGAATTTGTATTGAAGCACTAGGTGGTAAGCCTGGCATTTACTCATCTAGATATGCAGAAAATGATCAGAAAAGAATTGAACGAGTTTTAAGAGAACTTGATGGAGTTCAAAATAGAAGTGCTTTCTTTATTGCTAATATTTGTGTTTGTTCCCCAAATGGTGAAGTGATTATTGAATCTGAGGCCAAATGTCATGGCAATATTATCTTGAACCTCAGAGGAAAAAGTGGTTTTGGGTATGACCCAATTTTTGAGGAGAGTTCTACCAGATTAACTTTTGCAGAAATGAATAATGATATTAAAGACTCTTGTAGTCATAGAGGTAAAGCATTAAAAAAAATTATTCCAGATTTAATTGAAATTTTTTCTTAAATTCAATTAACCCATGATCCATGAAGGCCATGAGGAATTGAAATAGGTAATTCATAAACAGCTAATTCTTTTAGTTCTTTTGCGTCTAATATCACTAAATCGCTTCCTCTTCTTTCTCCATTCCATAGAAGAATAAATAAAAATCCCTCATCTTCTTTTGAAGAGTTTTCTGATGGAACCATAATTGGTTCACTAACAAATCCACTTGGACCTGCTGACCAAGAAATCTCTTCCTTAGAAGTTAAATTTATTTTTTTAATTGCTTGAAGTGGAGCGTTCCCCAGCTTTTGAGATGTGCTTGCCATCCAACTAAAAGTTGCTTTTAATCCTAAGTAATTAGGATTGACAACAGCAAATTCACAACATTGTTCACTGAAAGTTTCAAGTTCACAAGTTTTTTTCTTTAGATCAATAATTGATCTTTTCAGTTTTCCTTCTGGATATTTATCAAAGTCAATATCCCTAAAATTCTCGTCTGGACCAACTGATGGGAAATCATCATAAAAAATACTATCTAATATGATTTTGGAATCTATTTCAAATGCATTTACATGATGAAAAACGAATCCTTCTGGAGCATCTATTGTTAAAGGAGGCTTTCCTCTAAATAATCCACTTTCTCTGGGGATGATAAAAAACTTTGCCTTTTTATTTGGGTTTGACTTTAGACATTGTGCTGCTCCTCTTTGACCCATTACAAATGGAAGAGGATTGAAATCAATAGCATTCTGTAAAAATATTGCCCAATTAGTTGTAATTGCAAAATCATGAAGGAATGCAAAGCCATTAAAGGTATCTTTTCTGTCAAAAATGAGCTCTCCTGAATTTGTACCAGCATTATCAAATTCCATTAATCTAATGGTACTTTTTGGTCCAGTTTGTACTCCAAAAGTGACTAAAAGTTCTGAAGATGCATTTGAGTTTAAGTCTGTTTTAGGATGAGCACTGAATGCTTCGTTAGGCTTGAGTACCCCTTTTAATGTTGTTAAACCAATAGTGTCAAGACTATCAGGATCCATTGCATGTGGACCTGCTGCTTCCCATAATGCGAGAATTTCATCTCCTAATTTAATGACATGTGTATTAGCGATATTCTTGAATTTTAGATCTAATGCATTATTTAAAATTCCTCCATTTTTTTGTGTTCCAAAAACACCTCTATAAATAAATTTATCTATTTTTTCTTCTTCCAAATAGCCTTTAGTTTTAACAAATCTATTTGTTAAGAATGGCAGACCATTTTCGAATTTTATGGATGTTATCATTCCATCACCATCAAATGGGTGATGAACCCATTGTCCACCTCTCTCTAATATTCCTGGTCCATTTCTTAGTAATGTTCCATTTAAATTTTTAATATTATTACCTTTACTAATTTTTAGAGGCTCTTTAGTTAGCTCCTTTTCTACATTTTGATAAGCACTTGACCAATCTTCTTTGTTAAAAATTTTAAATTTATCAATTTTTTTATCTTGTAAATTAGTCACAACAAATTAACAACTTTATCTATCTTCGCCAAAAAACAACTGAATTGTGGCTGATTCGAAAAAATTCCTATTTTATTGTTTTTCTAACATTCCTTTACTGCTTGGTATTGAATCAGATCTTCTTGGATCTATTTCGGTAGCCATTCTCATTGCTCTTGAAAAAGCTTTAAAGCACGCCTCAACAATGTGATGTGAATTACTTCCTCGTATTTGATTAATATGCAGAGTAATACCGCTGTTATTTACAAAGGCAATAAAAAACTCTCTTACTAGTTCAGTATCATAATTTCCTATTCTAGGGGCTTTTAATTGAAGATCATAAGATAGATGCGGTCTACCAGAGCAGTCTAAAGTGACTTGAACTAATGCTTCATCTAATGGGGCAAAGAAATGTCCAAATCTGCTTATTCCTTTTCTTTCTCCCAAGGCTTTTGAAAATGATTTACCTAATGCGATTCCTACATCCTCATTTGTATGATGATCATCAATATGGGTATCTCCAATTGCTTTTATTTTTAAATCGAACAAACCATGACTGGATATTTGATGAAGCATATGATCTAAGAATGGTATCCCGGTATCAATCTCAGAAATTCCATTTCCATCTAAGTTTATAAATACAGAAATATCTGTTTCATTCGTTTTTCTTTTTATTTCAGATTGTCTTAGAGATGACATTTTTATGCAAAAAACTTAGTTTACATTCCATTAATGCAGTAACCCGCATCAACATAAATTGTTTGGCCTGAAATGCCGCTAGAGAGATCACTTAATAAAAAAGCAGCTGTGTTACCTACTTCTGTTTGAGTGACTGTTCTGCGTAAAGGAGCCTTTTCTTCAACATTGTGAATCATATCTAAAATGCCACCTATAGCAGAACTCGCAAGTGTTCTTATAGGCCCAGCACTTATTGCGTTAACTCTGACTTGTTTTTCGGGACCAAGTTCTGCAGAAAGATATCTTACTGAAGCTTCTAAAGCTGCTTTAGCAACTCCCATAACGTTATAGTTAGGAATTGCCCTTTCTGAACCTAAATAAGTTAATGAGACAACTCCAGCACCATCACTAAAAAGTGGTTTTGCTGCTTTACATAAAGGTGCTAATGAATAAGCACTTATATTAAGAGCCCTATCAAAACCCTCTGAAGTGGTAGCACTATAATCTCCAATCAATTCATCGCGTCCAGCAAATGCTAGGCAGTGAACTAATCCGTCAATTTGCCCCCAATTGTCTTTTATATTTTTAAAGATTTCTTCAATTTGAGCTGGATTTTGAACATCAAGAGGCAAAAATAACGATGGGTTTAAAGGTTCAGTTAGTTCTCTAACTTTAGACTCGAATCTTCCCTTATCATCAGGCAAATATGTGATTCCAAGTTCTGCGCCAGCTTTTGAAAGTTGTTGAGCAATACCCCATGCTATTGAACGATTGTTGGCAATTCCTGTAACAAGAATTTTTTTGCCAGTTAGATTTAGAAGCATTTTGTTTATTATTTCTATTATTCTCCTATATAAAAGTACCTATCTTCACGGATTACTGCAAAATATACAATAATTTTCAAATATCAAAGAATTTTTAATTTGAACATGGTAAGAACAAATTCTATGGTTTTGGAATTAGGTTTTCAATTACCGAATTTCGAAATGTTAAATGCTAATTCTTCAAAAAATGAATATTTTAATTCTCATAATCTAGATAATCGGCATTTACTTTTAATGTTTATTTGTGCCCATTGCCCATTTGTTAAATATATTGAGAATCAAATTTTCAACTTAAGTAAAGAAATTGAAAATACAGTTCAAACTGTTGCAATTTCTAGTAATGATATTGTCACTCATCCTTCAGATTCTCCTAAAAATTTGAGATTACAAGCACAAACACAGGGATGGAGTTTTCCTTATCTATATGATGAAAATCAAAATTTTGCTAAGAAATTAAAAGCGGCTTGCACCCCAGATTTTTATCTTTTTTCAAAAGAAGGAGATGGTGATTTTTTATTGTATTATCATGGCCAATTAGACGATAGCAGTCCAGGTAATAATATCCCTCTATCTGGAAAAGATTTGCGCTCTGCTGTAAAAGATTTGAATCAAGATAATCCTTATCCTTCAAATCAGATTCCTTCTTTAGGTTGCAATATAAAATGGACTCCTGGTAAAGAACCAAGTTGGTTTAAATGAATTAAAAATTTTTTTTACCCATAGAAATATGGTTTAGGGTTAATATATCTACTATGCAGATACCTCCATTTACTTTAAATAGGCAGTACCACGAAATTGGCTCAGAAATTGAGAGTGAAGTTTCTAAGATTTTAAAAGGGGGCCAGTATATTGGAGGACAAGAAATTGCTAAATTTGAGGAGAGTTTTTCAAATCTGATTGGTGTTGAAAATACTATTGGATGTAATAGTGGAACTGATGCTTTAGTATTAGCTTTGCGCGCTTTAGATATTGGTGTGGGTGATGAAGTTATTACCTCATCTTTTAGCTTTTTTGCAACTGCAGAGGCTATTAGTGCAGTTGGTGCTAATCCTGTTTTGGTAGATATAGATCCAGAAACTTATCTCATTAATACTGAACTAATAGAACAAGAAATAAATTCTAATACCAAGGCAATTATGCCAGTTCATCTATTTGGTAATGCAGTGAATATGACCTTAATAAAATCTTTGGCCAAGAAATATGACTTAAAAGTAATCGAAGATTGTGCTCAGGCAACATGCACAATGTGGGAAAATTCCAAAGTTGGTAGTATCGGCGATATAGGCTGTTTTAGCTTTTTCCCTACCAAAAATCTAGGGGCTGCTGGAGATGGTGGAGCAGTAACAACTTCAGATCAGAAGATTGCAAAAAAAATTAGAGAACTGGCTGTTCATGGCAGCCCAATAAGATATCATCATACCCAAATTGGATATAACAGCAGACTTGATACCATTCAAGCTGCAATATTAAACATTAAAATTAAATATATTTCTAAGTGGATTAATAATCGCCAAAAAATTGCTAATAATTACCTTGATTTATTAGAAAAAAATCCATCAATTAGTTTTCCAAAAATTAGCTCTGATTCAATTTCCCATTCTTGGAATCAATTTGTCATCAAATTAAGAAATGATAAATATTTTTTAAATGAAGATTTTTCAAATTTATTTGA
>CACBVE010000042.1 GCA_902542595.1 uncultured Prochlorococcus sp. | reverse complement strand
CAATTTTTATAGCCCATTTTTTAGAGTTTCCCTTTAAACTATCGCTTTCAATTAGGTTTGTAAGGGGAATCCTTTTTCTAACTTTAAGAAGTCCTAAACAAGCTTCCCAGGCTTGATGATTTTTATAAATATCTAACCAAAAATCAAAAATATTTTCCAATATTTCTAAAGGTATATCAAATGGAATCCCCATTGAAGGTTTTTCAATTAAATAATTTTTGTTTCCTAGTTCATTTAATAAATTATTTACGTTTAAATTAATTGCTAAAAGAATATCTTTTGCTGACTCATTACCTATTAATTCTTTTCTATGGCAATCTAAAAGATTTTTATCATCAAGGATATTTTCATCGCAATTTTTTATTCCCACAATCCAAAACCCTTCTCCATTATTCACTCCACTTGCAAGAAATAGATATTGAGATGAATTCTCCAAGATTTCAAATTATTTTTTCCATTTTTAACATTTTTTGCTTGATATGAAAATAATTTAGCTCTGCAATTAACAATATGAAGTCCTCGTAAAAAATATTTTGTTGTTATAGTTAAATTTTTAGAAAATGTTTGATTTAAGAGAATTAAAACTAATGTTTTTAGATCCTACTGATTTAATAATTAATAATATAAATAAATATCTTTATAGTAATAAAGCAATTAAATTTATTTTTTCTTAGGAAATAATTTACCTATTTTCTCCTTTTGCAAGTATTCCTTTTTAGTTCTTATTTTTTTGTCTTCTAAGGATTCTTTATTAGTACTTACAGCATAAATAATATAAAAAATCATGCCAGTAAATATTAATCCTACAAAAATTATGAATATTCCTATAGGTTGACTTGGACTGAGTATTTTAAGATCTAAAGCTGTATTTAGGGAAATTATCATCAATAAACTAATTCCTTAAATAAATTTAATGGAAATCTAATTGATTTCCTCGTATCCAAAAAATGTTGCATTGTCTGAATTTTTATACCCATTAGCGGCTTCCTGTGGGTTTTGACTGTCAATTTTTCTTGCTTTAGCATGAATCATGTTGAATGGGAAAATCACAGCTCCTACAAAAAAATGAAGAATTAAGAAATCTGAAGGTAATCCATTTGTCCAATCAGGAAAAAATAACAATGTCATCAATGATTCGTACATATTTGAAGTCAAATAAACCTCTGACTATTATTACTGAACTTATAGCAATACTTTTAATTATTAATAAATTGAAATTTAATTTGCTTTTAATAATTATCAGATTTAATTGAAAAGATAATTTTAAAATACTATTATATTACTTATAAACTATTGATTAATAGCTGTTGTTAAAATTATTTTTTATCTTACTTTTATTTATAATTTTTCAATTAAAACCTGCAATAGGTTTATCTTTTGATACTTCAGACCCAAGTGTTAGTCTACTTCAAAACAGGATATCTAATAACTTTTCGAGAAAATATTGCAGAGCTATTAAAAATGGTTTTTCTAAAGATGAAGCAATGAAATCAGCAATTTTAAAAACCGAAAGTATTATAGCTTTTTCTTACAATCCGCAAAAAAAATGGATTGAGAAAAATGACTTGGCGAATCAAATTTCCCTGCAAGTAGTAAATGATTGCGGATGGTCATTTGGATTAATTGGAAGGGAGGGAGTTGATTATTTTAAATCATACTTTCTAGAAATTTATGAGAAAACTACACCAGACGTGAATTTTTCTAGATAGATTATGCAAATGAATAATATTTCTGACAAATTAGTAATGACAATTATTTTAATTACTATCCTTTTTGTATTTGGGTTGATTTTTTCAGTAAAGTCCCCCGAGAGAGAGGTTATTGATTCACCAATAATTTGGAAAGATGATTATTCTAAAATTTCAGTTTTTAGGATTTATAAATTGAATGGCGATGGAAATAGATTGATTTAATAAAAATATTCAATTTTACCTAAATAAGAAATTAATCTAAAATTATTAAAAATTAATAATTCAATCAATATATAAATTTAAATTTTTTTTAATTTATATAGTTTAAAAGAACCGATGCTAGTTTTAAATCATCATTAAACCACGCTCGGATTGCCATAGACCTTCTAGGATCATAAAATTTTTGCTTTCTATACCAACTTAGAACTTCAGAGTCGGACTTTTTCCCGTTACATGACAAACAACATGGTACGCAATTGCTTGTAGTGCTTATACCCCCTTTTGACTGAGGATGTAAATGGTCAAGGGATTCGGAAGGATGACCACAATAAATGCATTTATATTTAGTAATTTTATAAAGAGATTCTCTCCAGCTTTTATTATTTATCTTTGGGCATAATTGATCAAGATAAATGGCATCTTGTCTATGCATAATATTCTTGATAATTTCTTTGATAATAACAGTTTTTGTTAAACTATGATCTCAAAAGAGAGAAATAGTATATGGAATTTATGGTACTTCTAAATATAATTAATAATGCAATTTTAAAAAATTAAAATTTTATATTCGATGCTTCATACATTAACAACATTAGTAAATAACATTGAACATTCTTTATATAAAAATATTTCTATATTTTTAATATCATTCTCCTCTAATACGTTTTCAGCTATTTCGGGAGGTGGAGCAGGCTTACTACAATTGCCTGCTTTAATTTTATCTGGGATTCCATATTATCAGGCACTGGCCAGCCATAAATTTGCAACAGTAGCATTAGGGATAGGGGGCTCATTAAGAAATTACAACTCTCTGAGAAATGATATTTTTGTTGCTGCTCAAATTTTAATTTTCGGCTTACCTGGAGTGATTCTTGGAGCCTCTATCGTTGAATTCATATCAGAAAAATATTTATACTTATTTTTAGGAGTAATTTCAATATTATTGGCACTTTATTCTTTCCTTAAATCAGATTTAGGTATAAGTTCTGGAAATAATGAAGTTAATTTAATTTATAAAATTAGGTTTTTAATTATTATTTTCTTTATAGGTATTTTGAATGGTTCTATTTCTTCAGGAACAGGATTACTGGTAACAATACTTTTGATCAAAACATTTAAAATGGATTTTCTTCGTGCTATTAGTATGACATTCTTTACTGTTGGGATTTTTTTGGAATTTTACAGGGGCAATTTTTTTGAGTAAAATAGGAATAGTTCCTTCAAATATACTAATACTATTAGTTTTAGGTTCTTTTTCAGGAGGATATTATGGAGCTCATTTATCAAGATTAAAAGGTAATAAATTAATTAAGAAAACTTTTACAATAGTTTGTCTTTTTGTTGGAATTAGTTTGTCTGTTAAAGCTATATTAATTTTCCTCCAGGTTAATTAATTTTAAATACCAATATTGTTTAGGTCTAAAAAAGCCCGAATAAAGCCATAACAAACAGTTAATAAGGATAAATCCATTTTGTATTTATTTCCACATAATATGCTTTATAAATTATTTGTCGTATTAAAAAAATACTATTAATTGATGACTTAATCTGAAATAAAAAAAATGCCTCACAATTGTGAGGCGGGTGATGGGGAATCTTATTTTTAAACCAATTTCTTAAAAATTGCAACCCCCCATCTGTAGTGCAACATGGTAACTACTTAAACACTATCAGTAGTGCTTCTGCATATTTCATTCATCTAAATCATTTAATTATGAAATAATCATGTTATTTTCAATTTTTTAAGTAAATTTCTTGTTTCAATATTTCAAGTATTTTTAGTAATTAAACTTGTTAAAAATTTCATGCATTGTATTATTCGTAAGAACTTTGTTAGTTAAAAGCATTAATGATTGAATTAACCTTACTAACTCTATTGAACTATGTTGGAAATAATTTCTGTGAATATAGAGATTTAGGTCATGATAATTATAAATCTTTGCTTCTTTCTTATAGTGATGCAAGTTATAAATTTGGACCATTAGAAGTAAAAAAGGTAATTGAAAAGTCAGAAAATTTTAAAGTTGCTGCTGTCGCCATAGCAGCAATTAAGTGTCCGCAGCATGTAGTTAAATAATGAAGCTTGAACTAAAAACTGAAAATGAAAAATATTCAAAGTCAATTTCACATATATTTAGGATTATTTTCATTGTTTTTCTAGTTATTATCTTTTCTGATGTTGCTTTCAAATTAGGAATTATTTCAAGAAATTATAAAATTGATCATATTTGTAGACTTTTAGCGGTTGAAAAATCTTCAATTAATTTTAAGAAGTTATCGAAAATTTCTAATCTCAAAAGTAAACAAAAAATATGGGAATTTTGCAGGGAGGTTGTTAAATAATTTTTAGCTTGAAGCTGATGAATAAAATTTTAATGCAAATAGCCAAAACTTTCTAGACGAAGTAAGAAACACTACCGAAACAAAAACTTCCAGCAATATTTTCCAGGATTGAGATGTCCCAAGGAAAACTTCAGAAGGGATAGTAGTTATAAATGCTATTGGGATAAAAATACTAAAAAAAATTCTAAGAGAAAATGAAAATGAATTCAATGGAAATCTTCCAATGTAGAGGAAGGATCTTAATACTTCTGTTGCATTCCATGTCTTAACAAACCATACAGTTGTTGTAGAAATAAAAAACCATAAGCTATATAAAATACAAATTGCGCAAATTATAGTAATCAAAAATAAACTCAAAAAACTTAAATTGAGACTTATTTGATTAATTTTAATGCAGTAAAACAATAAACAAAATCCAAGTATTATTTCTAAAAAGCCTGATGGGGTAATTTTTTTAAAGGAAATATAAAATTGACTATCGATAGGTTTTAAAAGTACGAAATCTAAGGTTCCTTCTCTTATATGTTTAACTATTTCTGTGAGGTTTGGATTAAACCATGTATTTGTTATTCCATTCAAAATTGTATAAATCCCTTGAATTATTAACGCCTGTTCAAATTTCCAACCGCCAATAATACTATTGTTTTGAAAGAAAATTGATAGTAAAAAAATACTGCCTAATAAACTTAAAATTGCAGTTATTAAATCAATTAATATATTTGTTTTATACTCCAATTCGGAAGCTAAAGAAGTATGTAAAAATTTTTTATAAACTTTTAAATATTTTCTTAAAATCATGAGCCCATAGCAGTATATTTTTTGGTTCCTTCAATCCATATTTTTTTAAATAATGGGAAAAGTAAAAGAATCCATAGAATTTGCATAGTAAAGCCTCCAATAATATTCGTTGTATTTCCTGAAAGTAAGTTTGCTGGGAAGTCGATCATATAAGGAAAAGGAGTTATGTAAATCCAAGATTTAACATATTCTGGAAATGAAACTACTGGAGCTAAAAGACCTGAAAGAAATAAAGTTGGGATGAATAA
>CACBVE010000041.1 GCA_902542595.1 uncultured Prochlorococcus sp. | reverse complement strand
TTAAGAAAAAAGATTTAATTCAAGAAGCAAGAATCAGATATCACAAATACAAAAAGTCATATCAAGATATTCAAAATAAAAAATTAACACTTGATTTATCGATTACAAGTTTAGAAAATGCTAAAGCGAAGCTGGATGCTGGAATTGGTACAAAATTTGAAGTTCTTGAAGCAGAAGCTCAATTATCTCGAGATCAACAATCACTTAATGAAAAGAAAATAGAACATGAAATTAATAAAATTTCTCTTAAAGAGATTCTGAATCTTAAGGGAGATTTCGAAACTAATAAAAAGCAAAATCTTATAGGGTTTTGGAATTATAAATTGAATAAGAATATTAATGAGGGTTTGGATAAAAATCTTTCCTTAAAAAACCTTATTCTTCAAAAATCAATCAAAAAGAGCCAAGCAGAGAGCTTTTTAGCTCAAAATAAGCCAAATATCTATATCAGTAATTCATTATCTAGTACGTTTTCAAAGGGGGACTCTCTAGCAACTAATATCGACTCTGCAAAATCTGGATCTAATTATACAAATACCATAAGTCTAAATTTTGCATGGAGTATTTTTGATGGCGGACAAAATAAGAACTCCTACAAATCAAAAATAGCAGATGCAGAATCCGAAAAATATGCATATGAAAATCTAAAAAATGTTTTAACCACAAGTATTAGTAAAGCCTATTTAAATCTTAAATTAAATGAAGAAAAAATAATCTCTTCTCTTAAAGAAATTGAATCTAGCAAAGAGTCTGTAAGGCTTTCCAGACTTAGATATGATGTCGGAATATCAACTCTAAAAGATGTTCTTGTTAGGCAAAGTGAATTAAGTAATGCGCAATCAAAAAATATTAATGCAATATATAATTACAATCTGAATATAGATGAATTAGAAAGATTAACTTTTCTTGAAATAAGTAAAAAATGTTTGGATGAAAATGATAATAAAGATAGAGAATCTATTTGCAATATTCCAAGATGAATTTACCAAATTTAACCCATAAGCAACTAAGTGAATTAGATTCTTTATTTGAAATTGTTAGTCAACGTCAAATAAAAGATTTTGGAAATATTAGCGCTAGCAATAAAGAAGACGGCTCATTAATAACCAGTTGTGATTTATGGAGTGATAAAACAATCGTAGATGGTCTAGCATCGATAGCTCCTGGAGAGGGCGTCCTTAGCGAAGAAGGGGGGAAATTCGTTCCGAAAACAAAAGCATATTGGGTCGTCGATCCACTCGATGGAACAACAAATTTTGCTGCAGGTATTCCTTACTGGTCTATATCAGTAGCAAGGTTCGTTGATGGTCAACCTCAATCTTCTTTTTTGATAATCCCTACATTGAAAAAAATGTTTACATCCATTAAAGGTAAAGGTGTTTGGCTAAATAACCAAAAAATAGACACTAAACAAAATAATCATCAAAGTGAATGCGTTTCTTTATGTAGTAGGTCAATAAAAATTTTACAAAAAAAACCAAACTCAGTATTTCCGGGCAAGATCAGACTTTTGGGTGTATCAAGTCTAAATCTTACAAGTGTTGCAATGGGGCAAACTTTTGGAGCAATAGAATCAACCCCCAAGATATGGGACATTGCAGCGGCTTGGCTTTTATTAGATGAACTCAATTGTTCCATAGAGTGGTTAGAGACAGATCCTTTAGATTTAATTCCAGGACAAAACTTGAGCGATATTAATTTCCCATTAATTGCTTGTAGATCCATAGAAAAAATTGAAATCTTAAGGCCATGGGGTAATTTATTATTGGAAAAATAGTTGCATAATAAAGAAATAATTGCTTGAAAAATTGCTTTATTAGATACAATAAAAAAAATACTTAAGATAAATATTTGAAGAAAATAAATATGCAGCGCAGCTCAACATGGATACTGAAAAGTTTATGGGGAGCTTGTGAGAGATGGATTAAATCTGATTGCATTGATTTAAGTGCTGCATTCGCTTACTACACATTGCAATCATTTTTTCCTATTCTTCTAATTTCTCTTTCAATAGCATCATGGTTCTTAGGAAAACAAGAGGGATTAGATCAACAAATAATTGCTATTGCTGCTCAGCTTTTACCACCTTCAGTAGTTGAATTAGTAGAAACAACATTATTTAATTTGATTGATCAAGGTTTTGGAGCGGGTATTCTAGGAGCTATGTTTTTGTTATTTACAGCAGGAAATGCATACTTATCTCTCCAAAGAGGTTCAGATAGGCTATGGGAAGACGAGTTGCCATCAAAAAAAATAAATGCTGCTTGGAGAGAGCAAGCTTCTAGGTTTCTCCGAAATAGAGTTGAAGCTTTTTTGATAGTATTCTTTATAGGCTTTTTAATGGTACTAGATCAGATTAGTGCGAATCTTAGAATGATTCCAAGTAATGTTTTAGAAAATCTTTCTAAATCTAATAATTTAATTTCTGATTTATTACTGAAGTTACCACTATTACAAGTTGGTCAATTTGCAATACCGCTAGTTGGATTTTCTTTAATGGCTCTTTTATTACAAGCTCTCTTACCTAGTAGAAAAGTTCCTTTGAAACCGCTTTTACCAGGATCTTTTCTTATTGGAATTGGCTTAACGACATTAAATCTTGCAGTAAGTAAAAGTATTCTCTCGCTTGGCGCAAGATTTCAAGCATACGGTTTTATTGGAGGGTTTCTTGTTCTTACTCTATGGGTCTGGTTGCTTGGAGTGATTTTATATTTTGGACAATGTTGGAGCGTTGTTATTGCTAGTATGACTCTAATAAATAAAAGAAAATATAAGAATTAAAAATAACCATGATAGATTATTTTCTTAAAGCTAATAAAAATTTACTTACTTATTCTTTATTAATCCTAATTCTTATATCTATTTTTGGAATTAATTTTTTCTTAAGCATTATTGGTAATATCCTACTTCTTTTAGTTCTAATTCCTCTTTTTTTTATAATTCTATTGCTTATAGGTTTTTCCTATTTCAAATCAAAAATTATTACTTGTAATAGTTGTGGAACAATATCATTTGGTTTAAATGAAACATGTATGAATTGTGGTGCAGATTTAGAGAATATTAATAAAAAAAATCAAATTGAACAAAAAGCAAGTGAAAGTACTGTCGAAGTGAAAGCAGAAGAAATAAAATAATTGTCTAACCTATTCCTATTTGTCGAAGAATACTTTGACCAGTTATTAATTCAGTTCCAAGACCAATCAAAATACCCATCATTGCCATACGACCATTCCAAGTTTCTGCAAAATTTACAAAACCAAATCTTGGTTGATTTTCATTATTCATGATTAACTAGATTATCAAACTATATTTTAACGTTTTAAGGGAGAATTTATGATAATTAATAAATTAATTATTTAACGTGTCTAACACCATCAACAGGTCTATACTCATCTCCAGTTAATTCCTCATATACAATTGCTGGCAATCCTGTTTCAAACATTGTTTGCAACGCTTCCTTTAACATAGGATTCCATCCTCCTGTGCTTACTTTCCCATGTCTTACTGTCCAATCCCAAGTTCCTTGTAGATCTCTGGGTATCCTACCTTCTCTATCTCTTCGAGCGACAAGGTCTAAAGATTCAACTAAGCCAACAATAATTGGATTCTTACCATAAGAAGGGGTGAGGCTTAGTTCCAATCTCACAGGATCTTCTTTGACCATTTTTAAACGAAACCTTGGCGGCAACTTAAGTGATTTTATAACCGCGGAGACAATTTTTGTTCTTAATTCCAATTAAATTCCTCTAAATTTAAATCAATCAATCAGTTTTTGAACCCTTTTCTTCTAGGCTAGAATCATTATCATTTGAAAATCTAACCGTTAAAAGTTCTTCTTCTGTTATATTTCCTGATTTATCTAAAAGCTCTGGATGGATTGTGTACTTAGTTTGTTTAAAATTAGAGTTATTAAAACTTTTCTTTTCAGTATCAGAAATACCCCAACCATTTGACATAACTTTAAAAGCTTTCCAAACTAAATAGGTTAACGCTGCAGAATATATGATGGGGAATAAGACAGTCATCTAACTTATAAATTTATAATATATGTTTCTAATATAATAACTCTAAAAAAAGAAAATTAGCTATTTTAGAAAAAAATATTCTCTTTACTAAATTAATTTTTTTTAGTAGTTATAGTAAAACTTAACTGATGTTGTGTACTTAATGTATCCGAAGAACATAAGAAAATCAAAATTGAAAAGCTTCAAACACAAGCAATTATTAATCTCCTCATCAATTACTATGAGTATTTTATGCCCTTCAAATGTAATATCCCAACCATTAATTAAACCAAATTATAGTGAGGTTAATTTATTTTCAAACAAATCTTTCATAACTAAAGCTGTTGAAAGAACTGGATCCTCTGTAGTAACAATTGATACTCAAAGATATGTCGAAAATAGAAAATTTCAAAGAAATTCTCAACTATTTCTTGACCCATATTTTGAAAGATTTTTTGGATTAGATTTACCTAAAAATAATCAGCCAAGGATAGAGCAAAATCAAGGAAGTGGATTTATCTTTGCTGATGGACTTGTAATGACCAATGCTCATGTTGTAAATGGATCAGATAAAGTAATTGTTGGTTTAACCAACGGCAAAAAATTAAAAGCAAAACTTGTAGGGCAAGACTTTTTTACGGATTTAGCAGTACTTAAAATCGATGGAAATGGACCTTGGCCAAAAGCAAAATTAGGAGATTCAACAAAAATTAAAGTTGGTGATTGGGCAATCGCAGTAGGAAATCCATTTGGACTAGAAAATACAGTTACTCTTGGTATTATCAGTAATCTTAAAAGAAACGTAAATCAACTAGGAATATACGACAAGAAACTTGAACTGATTCAAACAGACGCTGCTATCAATCCTGGCAATTCTGGAGGGCCACTACTAAATAGCAAAGGAGAAGTTATTGGTATAAATACCTTAATCAGATCAGGTCCTGGTGCAGGATTAAGTTTCGCGATCCCAATAAACAAAGCTAAGGAAATTGCTGATCAACTAATAAAAAACGGAAAAGTAATACATCCTATGATCGGCATAAGCCTGATAGATGTAAGTAATTTTGAAACAAATAATAATTCAGTAAAAGTTGGTTACGTAGTACCAAATAGTCCAGCTGACAAAAGTGGAATTATGCTAGATGACATAATTATAAAAGTTGGAGATAAAGATATTGAAAACGCTTCAGATGTTATAAGCCAGATAAGTAAAAATGGTATTAATAAACAAATAAAGATATTATTAATGCGAAGAAAAAAATTTATTAGTTTAAAAGTTAAACCTACTGATATTAGCAATCTACAAAAAAAGTAAAAGTTTCAACTTTCATTATGCTTAAGTATTTCCACACACTTGGAAATACAAATACCATCTTTCATATCACAACTTGAAATACATTCAAAATAACTTTCAATAGGATCAGAAATTTGTATTTTTTTTTCTTTGAGATCATAATTTTTCATGTGAAATATTAAATTATTATTTTTCATTTTTAAGATTAAACAAAGACAGTAAAGTATGTAAAGACAAATGAGTGATCTTGCCTAGCTAAGTGTAAAGTTTATTAAAAAAGTCAAATTTTTTTAGAAGGATTTTTTTAAATTTATTTATATTTTTGATTTGTTTATTTTTTTTCTAAATAATATTCATAATTACCATTATAAAAAAATAATTTTGAATCCTTAATTTCAATAATTCTATTTGCAACTTTTGAAAT
>CACBVE010000040.1 GCA_902542595.1 uncultured Prochlorococcus sp. | reverse complement strand
TAAAATTTGATAGGCTGCTTGCCATGTAGATTGTCTCCACTCATAATAAAAATCTAAACTAATATTTTTTAAGACGAAAAAAAGGTTTATACCAATTCTTTTACATTCTTTTCAGATTTTCGTAAATTAATGTGATAAAGATTGATTTTTATTTGGTTTTTTTTCTTGTTTTTTTGTATGTAGACTGCCAAATATATTTTCCTGCCTTACTATCAGACTTTACAGCAACGCAATTGCAAGCAATATTCCAAAGAGCTTTGGGTATGGGATCAGGGTTAAAAAGATATACTTTTTTAAACGCTTTTTGAATTAAAAAAGTAGCTTTTTTTGCGTGATAATGGGGAATGGAGGGACAAACATGATGAACGACATGGCTGGAACCTATATTATGATGAAGAAAATTAAGGATTTTACCGTAAGGCCTGTCAATAGATAAGAATGCTCCTCTCATAAATGAAAATTCTATATTTGAAAGATGAGGCACATCTGAATCTGTATGATGTAACCATGTATAAACTACTAACCAACAGTTAACAATTAATAGAGGGCCAATATACATTGAAATTACAGGAAATAATCCGTACTTAAAAATAAGTATAAAAATACCTAATAATGTGATTCCAACTCCAATATCTGACATCCAAACTTTTTTAGTCCATGTTGATGGCCATAATGCTTTGGAAAAGGGTTTAGTTGGCCAAAAATGATTCGAAGTTCCGTATTTGACACCTCCGGTACTGCCTGTAAGCAAATAAGCTGGCCAACCGAAAATTAGATGTAAAAAAAGTTGAAGAAATCCGTAATTTTTCTTACCAATAGAATTTGAAAAATTTAATTCTTTTTCTCCGCCAACCTTTTCTGTAATACCATTTCCATTAATGACTAAAGGAACGTGAGTTTCACCATAAGTGACATTATTTGTGAATCGATGATGAACTGCATGAGAACGCTGCCAAGAAAAATAAGGAACTAGTAGTAATGAATGCAGTAAATATCCAGTTATAGTTTCCAAATTCTTGTTTTTAGAGAAGGCCCCATGTCCACATTCATGGGCGATTACCCAAAAACCCATCGCAGTCGTGCCTGATATTAATGAGTAAATAATCCAAATTGGGATCATTTTGGGAGTAAAAGGAATAGATAACCCTATTACAACAACTAATGCTTGAATTAAAGTTGATTGTAAAAGATAACTCAAAGAAGTTTTTGTATTGCACTTGAAATAGTGATCTGGGATAACATCCTGGAATTCTTTTATGCTTGGAATATCTTTATTTTCTATTGCAAGCGCTTGGCCTTTGAGACCTGAAAATTTTATATTACTCAAATTTTTATAAGTTCAGTATTTGGTTCAATAAAAATGAATTTACATATTCTATTATCCATCAAAGGATCATATTTATGAAAAAAATGTATATTTTATTTTTTCAATAGAAATAATAAATTTTAAAGTATATCTTTAAACAGATTAGTAGAGATTAGTATTATTAATTTTATTCGTTTTCAAATAGATCTTAATGTATTTATGAAATTAGTTTTTTGAATGCCTATTTTTGTTCTTCCTCAAAAATTAATTAACTTAAAGACCGCGTATGTACTTCTTAGAAATGCCTGTTTGTTTACGTGGTTTTACTAATATAGGTAAAACAATTACTCCTACAGTAAAAACACAGATTGGAGCAACTACCATCAATATAGATTCTAAAGACATGAAATAATTTTTAATTTATTTATAAATAGCAGGATTTTTTTTTAAAGTCATGCGTATTTATATCTATTTTGAAAGACTTGCTTCAAAACTTTTATAAATTATTAAGTAAAAAAGAAAAAAAGATTAAAAAATATCAATTTATAGATAATTCGTAATAGAAACTTATTCAAACTTTTAGAGAAATTACTATTTATGGACGAAGAAAAAAAGTGGATGCTTATGACTTATTATTGCCCGACTCATGGTGATTTAGGTTTATTAAAACCTATTCAACTAACAAAAAAAGAAATTAGTAAAACATTCCAAAAAAAAAGATGGTATCCTAAAAATTAATTTTTAGGACTCAACCTAAGATTTACTGAAAAGGTTCAAACTCTTTACTAAATCTTGTTAATTAAAGATTAATATCTTACAAAAATCCCCTTTAACCGCTTTTTTACTAAAAGCATTGAACAAAATATTAAAAAAGAAATTTTTAAAATTGATCAGAATCGCATGTTAATTCACATTGATTAAGTTCATTAGATGATATCTTTTCTAAAATTCTTAACATATCAATTTCCGAGAGCTCACCATTTGAGTTCCATTTTAAAGTTGTTTTCCTTTGTGGTGAATTTTTTTTATTCATTTTGATCACCCCCCTTTAAATGAATTTCTAAACAACGAGTAATACATTCTTGATGACCATCCACAATACTGCATTCAGTAATACACTCAAAATATGAATTAATAGAATCTATTTCTGTATTCTGATTGGTAGAAACAAATGAATCATTCATAATGTTGTTAGATTTATTTGGAATAGAGATATAGCACGAAATTATGTTCAATAATTTAAATTATTAAGTGAATTAGAAAAAATAAGTATTATTTACTAAATTTATATTTCACTTGGTTTACCTTTAAAGAGGAATACATTTTCTTCTTTTAAAAGATAAAAGGGAAACAATAATTTGGATTATTTAATATTGTTTTTATAAGTTAATCTCTCAAAAAATCAGCATAAAGACTGATTTACTTTTCAGTAATTTAGTTAGATGATAAGTCAGTACACTTTTAGATTTTTAAATGAAATCAGTAATTAATTGGCTTTCGAAAATGTTAGAGAGTATGGCAAACGCTTTTATGCATCCTCTAAAGAATGACCTGCCTCCATCTATTGGTACACTTTCATATAGCAGTATTCCTCTTAAAAGAAAATTGAGAAGAAGATTGAATTAGGTGTTAACTTATTGGAATTAATTTTTCATTTTTATTATCCCAAATAATATATTTAAAGCAGTTTGAGAAATCACTTAATTTTAAGAACTTGGATTGTTTAAGTAAATGAATATTAGCTTTATGACAAGCTCTTAAGTTGTAATTTGGTATTCTCTCAGAGAGATGATGAATACTGTGGAATGATATGTCTGCTAAAAACCAATTTAGCCAATTAGGGATATCTAAATTGCTACTACCTAAAATCGCTCCATCGATGATATCCCAATTTTTTGTATTTTTAGCATATGCATTTTCATAATTATGTTGAACGAAAAAAACACATATTAAAATAGCTGCGGAGAGGGTTAATACTACTGAATAAAACGATAAGAAAAAAACTAGCCCCAACCATTTGCACATAAAAATCCACCCTACTATTACTATTAAGTTATTAATGATTAATTCACATAGCTCACTAAAATTATCTCCATAATCAGAAAAAGGTGGTTTGACTCTTGAATTTATAGCTAAAAGTTTTGAAATTTCCCTTTTTTTTATTTTGATAAAAGTTTCTTTCAAAATATCTTTAGTGAAATTAAAAATGATAATAATAATTCCTAATCGAGGTTTTATAACTAAGTAAAAAAATCCGCCAGGAAAAAGCATTATCCAATTTCGAGTTAATTTATAAAATATTTGCTCTCTTTTTGAAAGGGAATTAAAATCATCAAGACTTAAAACATCTATCGGACCTTTGTAAATTTCCCAATTTCCATTGTTTCTATGATGAAATGCATGATCAATTGACCACGACTTATGTGGAATACCATTAACTAAGCCAAGTAAAAATCCAAAAAAACGGTTAAATTTTCGTTTTGTAAAAAGAGAATTGTGACCGCAATCATGCATTAATGAGAATGTTCTAGAAGAGAACAGAGTTAGAAGAAAAACAAAAGGTATCAATAGAAATCCTTTTATCAATAATGAAAAAGGTTGATTTATTATGTGGTAGACGATTAACCAAATTAAAATTATTGGGATTATGGTGGAAATAATTTGATAGGAAGCTCTAAAATTATTTCTTTTTAGAAATGGCTTTATTAAAAAATCACCTCTATTTACTTTGAGCATATTTCTTTGATTTTTTTGATGTTAACAATTTTTAGAAAGTATTGATTTTCAAATAAACTATAAAATATCTTAATTATCATACTAAAGAATAAATTCTTTAGACATAGTTCTTAATTGATCTAGATTTAATCTTTCTAAGTAATTTTTAAAGTCACTAAGATTCTTCGTAGAATCTGAGTTTTTACTCTCGTAAAGAAGGCTATTAAAAATTAAATCAATAAGATGATCTTTGTCCATAACTTCTTATAGACCATAATTCCGGTTTAAAAAATTAAGGTCTTGAATTCGAGATCAATAAGACATTCCCATAACAGTAATTTTTTATAAATTTTTTAATCTTGTTCTATTTTTTTTAATCTTTCATTTAATTCTTTTTGTTTCTTTATGAAGGCTTTTTTCTTTTCTGCAAGCTCTTTGTTCAAAGGAGAATTAAAATTTTTTTGGTAAGAGACAAAAAACTGCTATAGCTTAAGCAATTCCAAGAAAACCAAATATTAAAATTGGAGATCATGGAAAGTCATAGAATGGAATAGATAATATGCTTCAATAGAAAAAATTCTAGCTATTTCATAAACTAAAAAATTTGTAATTAATACTTATTCTTGAAGTTTAATAGGTAATTATGCCAGTTATTTTGTGAAAAATATACAAGGGTTATCTTTATTAAATTTAAAAATAAGTAATTGTACAGCTGTCAAAGAACTAATAACTAATGATGATTAAATTAGTAAAAAATTTTTTCATGAAGAAAAATATAAATAAAAAACATAATAAAAATGAACCATGGTTTAAATGGTTAATAAAAGAACTTAATACTTATGAGGCTTTTCAAGGTTTCGAATTAGGCATGAATCCTCGAGATGTTGCAGAGGATTTTATTTCTAGAAATAGTAATGCTATTTCAGAAGTTTTCGAGAATTTTGATGAAGAAGATAAAGATACATTTGATCAGTTTCTTAAATTAACCGAATGCGAGATGCATGTCTTTAGAATTCTAGAAAAACAAATAGAGTTAAGAAAAAAGATAAGATTTGTCGATTTTAAAAAAAGAAAGAAATTTAAGAGTTAATTTCTATATAAATTTATTTTTCCCATTACCAGTCTTACCAAAGCCTAACCAGATGAACCACAAGATCCATCCAAAGATAGGTATTAAATTAATAAAAATCCATTTCCAATCTTTTCCAAAATCTCTGATTCTTCTAATATCAATAGCTATTTGAGGAATGATACAAACTACTCCATAAGCATTAAAACCAAACGTTTTTAAAAATATTGGGATAGTCAGGAAAGAAATTATAAGATTCGCTAATTGAACTAACCACCAGTCAGATCGAGATGTGAATCCATCGAAGTCTATAGCTTTAATCCAAAACTCTTTATATGCATTTAAAAAGTTATTATGCATAAATTAAAAATTCAAAAAATTTAACATTATCAATTTAATTTTCAATTTATCAAAATGTTATTTATTTACTAAATAGGATCAAATAAATTCATATCATTTGAATCTTGTTTTTGAATCTTATCTTGATTTGGTAATGAACAGAATCCGTCTTTGCAAATCATCTTTTCTTTTGAAATACTTGCATTTTCTGAGAATATATTTTTATTGTTGTTATTTGAAGATTCTTTCAGCATAAATATAAAATAATTAAATCCAATATTAAATTAATAACTTAATTTATTT
>CACBVE010000039.1 GCA_902542595.1 uncultured Prochlorococcus sp. | reverse complement strand
GTGGGAGAGGTTACAAAAATCAATCCTGAGATATTAGATCCTCTTATTTCTAAAGGATATATCCCTATTATTTCTAGTATTGGATCAACCATAGAAGGTATTTCCCATAATATTAATGCAGACTTTGTTGCTGGAGAAATTGCTGCTTCAATAAATGCAGAAAAACTTATTCTTCTTACTGATACACAAGGTATTTTAAAAGAAAAAGATAACAAAAATAGTCTTATTGAAAAAACGAATCTCAAAGAGGCAAGAGATTTTATTGATAAAAAAATTGTGACTGAAGGTATGATTCCAAAGACAGAATGCTGCATAAGAGCTTTAGCACAAGGAGTCAAAGCAGCTCACATTATCGATGGAAGAATAGAACATTCATTACTTCTTGAGATTTTTACAAATTCTGGAATAGGTACAATGATAGTCGCCTAACATATGAAAACTTATGAGCAAGTTTTAGAAAAAGTAGAACTTGCTTTAGCTAAAGGTGAGTATAATTATTGTATTGAATTTCTTTTGCCTAAAATCGAATCGTTTCCTTTATCAAGCAAAGAGGGAGTAAATTTAAGAACAATTTTAATTACGGCTCTTTGTGGTGTTAATAAAAAGGAAGAGGCTAAAAGATTTTGTAAAGAACTTCTAAAATCTTACGATAATAAGACGAGAGAAAATGCAAAATATTTGATGGAAGTTATAGATTCTCCTGACATTAAAAAGCCAGAAAATTGGAATGTACAGTTTGAAAGCGACCCATCATTAAATAAAAAATCTTTTAACTCATTGCGCAAAAAAAAAGAAGTTTTGCAGAAAAAGAAATTTATTAATGTTACTGAGACTCCGACTGGTGAAACAAAAACGTTTCAGAAAGGCTTTTCACTTATCATTTTTTTAATATTATTATTATTAATCCCACTCTTAAGTGGCTGCGTTAAAGTTGAGGATACACTTGATCTTGGTGAACTTGATTCAATAACCAATAATTTAATTATAGAAAGCAAATACATAAAGAAATTTCCTTGGCAATTAAAATTTGAAGAGAAGATGAAAGATATTTTTCCTGATGCAGAAATTGAACAAGACGAATCAACCTTTTCTTTGAAACATAAAAATCTCAATCTTGAAGATACAAAGCAAGTTCTTAAAATCACCCAAAATACCGCAGGAGAGTTAGCGGGAGGATCAACAAATATAGAAATTAATACTACTCAAAAAAACTTCATTTTTTTTAAAAAATACTTTTACAAGTTAGATTTGGATCTAAGTTCAATTAAAGGTGTTGATAATTTAGAACTCATTTTCAAAATTATTCACCCCAATAAAGCTACCCTCACAAATAAAAGTAATTCAAATTTAGAAATCACAAAAAATCAAATCATTTGGAATTTAAATCAAGGACAGATAAATAGTCTTGAATTTTCTTTCTGGAGTCTCAACAAAATTTTGATTGGAATATCTACTATTCTAATAATTATAATCATTACTTATTTATTAAGATTCTATAGATTTAAATTAGGTACGGATTTACCTCAACTTCCATCAAAATAATTACAACTCTGCTGGATTAACATCAATTGTTAAAAATACATTTTTTGGAATAAGTTTCCATAATATTGACCTATCAGGTAAAGGGATATTCGTTCCTTCAGGACCATGTATTAATATCTGCCATCTAAATTTTTTACCGACTTTAGCAATTAAACTAGGAGCAGGACCAATTAATTTCCAGTTCTTTTTTTCGCAAAAATTGAGTAGATATTTTGCTAATTTTATTGCAATTGATTCAGTTAATTCATAATTTTCACCTGATAATTTAAGTAGACAAATCTTGCAAAATGGGAATAAATTAGCATTTTTTCTCAATCTAGAGTTTTCAATTAAGAATCTTTCATAATCTCTCTTCTGAAGATACGAAATTACCGGATGGTTAGGTTTATACGTTTGAAAAATCACTTTTCCTTTTTTTTGTGCCCTGCCTGCCCTTCCAGCTAATTGCAAAAACAATTGTAATGATTTTTCTTCTGCCGAAATATCTGGACGATGAAGCAACCCATCTGCTGCAATAACTACTGAAAGAGTAATATTGGGGATATCAATCCCTTTTGCCAACATTTGAGTTCCCACAAGAATATCAGCATCACCTTTAGAAAACTTTGAAAGAATATCTCTATGACCATCCTTTCCTGAGGTTGTATCTCTATCAAAGCGAAGTACTCTTAATTCAGGAAATTCTTCATTTAAAAACTCTATTACCCTTTGTGTACCAATTCCAAAAGGTTTAAAAGCAGTCGAATGACAATCTGGGCAACGATTGATCATTCTCGATTTATGATCACACCAATGACAGCTTAGCCATTTTTTCCCTTGTGAACTGAGATGCACTGATAAAGGAACGTCACAGTTGGGGCAATTTATTAAATATCCACAACTTCTACAACTCAAAAACCCACTATGCCCCCTCCTAGGGATCAAAATTATTGCCTGCTCTTTTTTTAGGCGGAGTTGAGGAAGTAATTGTAATAGTTCATTGGAAAAAATTTTCATATTCCCCTTTTTGAACTCATCCCGCATATCAATAATTCTTATTTCAGGAATCTCATTACTGGATATCCTTTGAATCATTCTTACCAATTTAAAATTCTTTTCAAAAATACATTTTTTCCAAGTCTTCATTGATGGGGTTGCACTCCCTAAAATTAGCTTTGCAGAATTCCTTTTTACTATTTCAATAGCAATCTCTCTTGCGTCGTAACATGGCATAGGACTATCTTGTTTATATGAAACATCATGTTCTTCATCCATTATTATTAATCCTAGATTTTTAATTGGAAGAAAAACTGCAGACCTTGTTCCTATTACTATTAAAGGTTCAGTAGCATTAATAATTTCCTTCCAAACTAAAGTTCTTTGAACGGAAGAACAGTTACTATGGTATTCGTAAACAACATTATTAAATCGCCGACTAAACCTATCAATAAGTTGAGGAATTAGTCCGATTTCTGGAGCGAGTATCAAACAACTTTTATTTTTAAGAAATTGATCTTCGGCAATTCTCATATAAACTTCTGTTTTACCTGAACCTGTTTCGCCCCATAGAAGTAAGGTATCTCCTGGTTTCATAGTTTGAAATTCTTTAAATGCAATTTTTTGCTCATTTGTAGGATTTAGTTTTTTAGTTGCAATATGATCATTTAAAAAAGAATTTAATTTAGTATTTATATTTTTTTTTCTCTTAGATTTATCAAGGTAATTTTTATTTACCATTGAGTTAATCAGATTGTAATTAATACCAGACTTTATTAATTCACTTTGCCAATGACCTTCTTCAGGCAAAGAATTTACTAAAAATAATTCTTTTTTTGTTAATTCATTTTTCTGAATATCAAGTTCTTTGTTGGTTTTAATCCATATTTGATCTTTTAAACCTTGAGAAATTTTCCTATATTTACCAATCCAGCCAGGAGGAAATGCAGTTTTAAACATTTTTAAATTGCTAACCATATAAAAAGAAGCTAGGGACTCTATCCATTCTCTCCATGAGTCGTCAATTATTTTTTTCTGCAAAATATCTTCAACAAACAAGTATTTTATACTTTTTCCTACATTAATATTTGATTCATTTTTATTAATTTTCGAAAAGTTTTTTTTGGAAATCACTAACCCATTCAATAACCTACCCCTTAGTTTCACAATTACAATATCGCCAACTTCTACTCCAAGATTTTTTCCATCTAAATAATAAAAGCTATCATTATTACCACCTATATCAAGCAAAATTTCCAATTTATAGGAGATATTTAATAACTGATTACTTGCCGGCTTCAAAACTTTTTCTTAGTATTGGATTGTTGAACATTCCACAAAGTGTTTTTTGCACATTGTAAGTATCCTGCTCTTATGGGAGACATGAAGCTTTGATCATTGAGTGAAAATTCAAAAAATGATCTGCCTGTCTGAGAAATCCCAAGACTTTTTACTTTAGGTAATCTATAGCACTATTTAAATTTTTCAACAATTTAAAAAACTTTTTTTTATTCAAATTTCTGAAAAAGTTCTTTTTCTAATTAAGGGAAATTTACTACTAAATGTACAAATTAGCCCTAAATAAAATTTTATCTAGTTAAATTCACCGTAGAAAGGAGTCAATCATGTGTCCAGTAGCAGCAGAATCAAAAAATTCCAAGCCCAGCTCAAAAAAAAAGATTAACAAAAAAATAAATGCCAATTTAGAAAATGTAGTTGAAGAAGAGATTAATATCAATAGTCAAAATTTACAGAAATCTTCTGACTCAAAAGAAAATAGCTTAGAAACCAATAATGAATTTAGTGATTCTGAAGATGAAGATAAAGGCCTTGGGAACATAAAGCTTGGTCCAAAAGGTATATACACCGAAGATTCAATAAGAGTTTACCTGCAAGAAATTGGAAGAATTAGACTTTTAAGGCCAGATGAAGAAATTGAACTTGCGCGAAAAATTGCTGACTTACTCCAACTAGAGGAACTGGCGACTCAATATGAGTCAGAGAAAGGTCATTTCCCTTCTGTTAGAGAATGGGCTGAATTGATAGACATGCCTCTTTCAAAATTCAGAAGAAGACTTCTTTTAGGTAGAAGGGCTAAAGAAAAGATGGTTCAATCAAATTTAAGATTAGTTGTTTCCATTGCTAAAAAATATATGAATAGAGGATTATCATTTCAAGATTTAATCCAAGAAGGAAGTTTAGGTCTGATTAGGGCAGCGGAAAAATTTGACCATGAAAAAGGCTACAAATTCTCTACTTATGCTACTTGGTGGATTCGCCAAGCCATTACCAGAGCAATCGCAGACCAAAGTAGGACTATAAGATTGCCAGTCCATTTATATGAAACGATATCAAGAATTAAAAAAACTACAAAAGTTCTTAGCCAAGAATTCGGAAGAAAGCCAAGTGAAGAAGAAATAGCTGAAAGTATGGAAATGACTATTGAAAAATTAAGATTTATAGCTAAAAGTGCTCAGCTACCTATTTCTTTAGAAACTCCAATAGGCAAAGAAGAAGACTCAAGACTTGGAGATTTTATAGAGGCCGATATAGAAAATCCAGAGCAAGATGTTTCTAAAACTTTATTAAGAGAAGATTTAGAAGGAGTCCTCGCAACTCTAAGCCCTAGGGAAAGAGATGTTCTTAGATTGAGATATGGAATTGATGATGGAAGAATGAAAACTCTTGAAGAAATTGGCCAGATTTTTGATGTGACGAGGGAAAGAATTAGACAAATAGAGGCAAAAGCCCTAAGAAAACTTAGACATCCAAATCGAAATGGGGTTTTAAAAGAATATATAAAATAAAAAAAGTTAAGTATAATATTCAGCTTTAGAAACTTGCAAAAGAATAGCTTAAAATAGATTCGACTTTATTTTAATTCAAACTCAAAATAATATTTAATGACTAATTTTAAGCTGAAAATAGCTAGTAGAAGAAGCAAACTAGCAATGGTTCAAACTTTATGGGTTAAAGATCAACTAGAAAGGAATATCCCCAATTTAGAGGTATCTATAGAAGCTATGGCAACTCAGGGTGACAAAATCCTTGATGTAGCCTTAGCAAAAATAGGCGACAAAGGCTTATTTACAAAAGAACTTGAAGCTCAAATGCTAGTTGGCCATGCAGATATAGCAGTACATTCTCTGAAAGATTTACCAACAAATTTGCCTAATGGCCTTAAATTAGGATGCATCACAAAAAGAGAGGATCCTGCAGATGCTTTAGTAGTAAGCAAAAAAAATGACTGTTATAAACTAGAAACCTTACCTGAAGGTTCGATTGTAGGAACAAGCTCCCTAAGAAGACTTGCACAATTAAGAAATAAGTACCCACATCTTGTTTTCAAAGACATCAGGGGAAATGTTATTACAAGAATTGAGAAATTAGATGC
>CACBVE010000038.1 GCA_902542595.1 uncultured Prochlorococcus sp. | reverse complement strand
ATTAAGTCCTTATCTAAATTTTCAAGAATTATATTCTCACCTGAAGATTCTCCTAAATATAAAAAACTACCAAAACTTCTTTTAATTAATTCTTTAGACTTTTCTAAAGTATAACTTTGTAAAAGATTAAGTACCATTCCATAACTAGGAGTGAATTGACTCTCTAAAGAATTTGGTTTGCTAATAGCCAGTGCACTTGCTTCCTTGGCACCTTCGAATCTTGTTTGTAATGTAACAACATATCCTTGGGTATCTTTTCCTCTTCTTCCAGCTCTTCCTGACATTTGCAAAAATTCACTGCTAAATAATAATCTATGCCCATCTTCTGTCCTTTTTGATAAAGAAGAAATAACAGTTGTTCTTGCGGGCATATTAATTCCTGCAGCAAGAGTTTCAGTTGCAAAAACAACTTTTATCAAACCTTGCTGAAATAATTCCTCAACCAATTCTTTCCATGCAGGCAATAATCCAGCATGGTGAGATGCAATACCTCGTTTTAATGCCTCGCATTGAGATTTATCTTTAATTGCCTCTTGATTATTTTTAAGATAAACATCTAATTTTTGGGATATCATATTCGCTTCTGAATAACTTACTAAAGTTAAGTCTTTTATATTCTCAATAGCCTTGTCACATCCTCTTCTACTAAAGATAAAATAAATAGCTGGCAACATATTTCGCTCAGCTAGTTTAGAAATCACAAAGCTAATTGAGGGAGACTTTGGTTGCATTATCCTGCCCACTTTCCCTCTCATTTTCTGCCCTTTGGGAGCTCTCCAAATCTTACAGTTTGGATGAATTCCATTACCCTTATTATTTAAAAGTGGATGGAGGCCTTTAACACTACAAAAAATAAAATCAAGTGGGACTGGTCTCTTATCGCTATTAATTAGTACTGTGGGCCCATGAACTTTTTCTATCCAATTTTGTAGTTGATCTGCATTGGCTATTGTTGCTGATAAAGCTATTATTTGAGTTCTAGTAGGGCAATGGATTATGGTTTCTTCCCAAACTGTGCCTCTTTGGGGGTCATTCATATAATGGCATTCATCAAGAATCACAGATTCTAAATTCTCTAAAGGATCATCAAATTCATCAAATTCGCCATAAAGCATGTTCCTAAAAATCTCAGTCGTCATAACTAAGATTGGAGCTTCTCTATTTATACTTATATCTCCAGTTAAAAGACCAACTTTATTATCACCATATTGATTAGCAAAATCTCTAAACTTTTGATTTGATAGTGCTTTTAAAGGTGTTGTATAAAAAACTCTACTGTCATGAGATAAGCCTCTATATATAGCAAATTCACCTATCAATGTTTTACCCGAACCTGTTGGTGCCGTTAAAACAACAGAATTTCCGCTATTAATAGCTCGAATTGCTTCTAATTGGAAATCGTCCAGTGGAAAGGGGAAATATTCCTCTAAATTAAGCAATAATTGTGATTGAAGAGAGGATGAGTTAACTTCTTAATATATGATCTATATAGATATTAATAAACAAAAAATACCTTGCAAACTTTAATAGTAAATCTAAATCTTTTTAATTAAATCCAATATATTTTATTTTGCCAAAATGAAAAAAATAAAAATTCCAAAAAATAGAATCCGTAAATTAAAAACATTTTCTTTAGGTAAAAAATCATTCGAACTTCTAAGTTTAAATTCGCAAAATAAAAAACTTATAGACTTATGCAGTAATGATTATTTTGGATTAAGTAGGGACAAGGATTTAATAAAAGCTGCTTACAAAATAAGCATGTTAGAAGGTATTGGTTCAGGAAGCTCTAGGTTTATTACAGGTTCAAGACCAATACATAAATTATTAGAAACAGAACTTGCCAAGTGGCTTGATCAAGATAAAGTATTACTTTTCCCAAGCGGATTTCAAGCAAATATAGCCGCTATCCAGACTTTAGCAAACAGAAATAGTATCGTAATAGCAGATAAATTAATCCATAACTCTTTATTGGTTGGAATTAAAGCTGCTCAAGCTAAACTAGTTCGATTTTCACACAATAATTTAAGTGATTTAGAAGATAAAATTATTAAGTCTAACCCCACAAAAAATTCCATTTTAGTTGTTGTCGAATCTCTTTATAGCATGGAGGGATCAATTGCTCCGCTCAGAGAAATAACAGAAATTTGCAACAAAAATAGTGTTCAATTATTAGTTGACGAAGCCCATGCAATTGGGATCTTGGGCCCTGAAGGCAGGGGTTTAAGTTTTAATTTCCGTTCAGATATAACTATGATTACTGGAACTTTTGGAAAAGCATTTGGAAGCGGTGGAGCTTTCATAGCCTCCAATTCAGAAATTGGTGAGTATCTTATTCAAACAAGTGGTGCATTTAGGTATACAACCGCTCTTGCACCATCTTTAGCTGCTGGAGCACTAGAAGGTTTAAAAAAAATTTTAGAAAATAAAGAATGGGGTAATGAGTTGTTATCTTCTGCGAAGATATGGAAAAATGAAATTATTAAAAATTTTAGTTTTCCAGTTCAGGGAGATTATCACATTTTATCAATTATTGTTGGCCAAGAAGAGAAGGCAATTTATCTTCAAAAATATCTTGAGGAAAATGGGTTTTTAGCAATTTCGATAAGACCCCCTACTGTTCCAGTTGGGCAATCAAGAATCAGAATTACAATACGAAGAAACTTAGATTTGAATCTGCTAAAAAATTTCATTTCAGTATTAAAAGAGTTTAAATGAAACAAATTATTACTCAACATGGGTGGGGACTAAATAAATATTTCTGGGATGATTATAAAGTTGATTTTTTAAAAAACAATTGGCATTGGCAAGATAATGAAAGGGGCTATTTTTCAACAAATAATTATCAAGCAAAATGGATTAAAAGCGAATCTAAAAAAGAAATCAGGATGACTTTATGCCATTCATTTGGTTTTCATTTAATTCAAAAAAAAATCTTAAAAGAAGCAACTCATATTGTTCTTATAAATTCTTTTAATAATTTTCTTCCTTTAAGTAGTAAGAGAAACTTTATTTTGAGGTCTCTAAAAAGAATGGAAACAAAAATCATTAAAGATGAAACTAAGGATATGTTGAAAGAATTTATACATAGATCATTTATGCCAAATCATATGAATAATAGTTTGAAAAATATCTTTTATAAAAGTTTAGAGAGTTTAAATAAAAATCTTCTTTTAGGTGATTTAAAACAACTTTACATAAATAGAGATATTCCATTATTTTTAAGAAAAGATTGCAAAGTTATTTTTATAAAATCAGAAAATGATTTGATTCTAGACAACGAATCAAATAATAACTTCTTAGATTCCTTAAATAAAATTCTTGATAGAAATCCAATTTTAATTAAATTAGCTCAGCAAGGTCATTGCTTGAATAACTTAAATTTATACGAGATCTTACTAAATACACTTAATGAAGAAAATGGATAATAAAAAGTGGAATGAGAAAATAAAAAATAATTTCAATGATGCTGCATATCGGTATTTAGAGCATTCAAATATTCAGAAATTTTTCGCAAAAAAGATTGTTCAATTTATCAAAGAATTAAATCCCCAAAAAAAAGGTGAATGGATAGATCTAGGATCAGGACCAGGAATATTAGCTGATGAAATAGAAAAAAATTTTTCTTCCCAAAAAGTAGCCAGAATTGATTTCAGCAAAAAAATGCTTCTTGAGAATAAATTATCTAGTAAAAAAATTTTATGGGATTTGAATAATGATTTACCTCCTGAAATCAATAACTGTTCTCTATTAACATCTAACTTTTGCATCCATTGGTTAAACAAGCCAGAAAAGATAATAAAAAATTGGTTTAGTAAATTAAAATCTGGAGGTTTTTTAATCATTTCTTATCCAACAAAAAATTGTTTTCCTGAATGGAAAGATACTTGTAGAAAAATTGATATTGAATATAGTGGTCTTAATTTCCTTTGCTCTAAAGAATTATTAAAAGATTTCAAATCAACTGAAATTCATTATTCAGAAAAGTTTAATTATCTTGAAAATTTTGAAGATGTATATAAGCTTTTTAGAAGCATTAAAAATGTTGGAGCGCAATCAACAAATTGTAAACACAAAACAGTGAAGGAGTTAAAAAAAATTCAAAAGTTTTGGCCAAAGAATTACAATAATACAGTTAACCTTTCATGGCAAATTGAGATTCAAATCATAAAGAAATTATGAGAAGTCAGGATAGTTTTTTCAAATTTATAATTTGTGGAACAGATACTGATATTGGAAAAACTTTAATAAGCTCTTTTTTCGTTAAAGGATTAAATTCGTTTTATTGGAAGCCTATTCAAAGCGGTATTGAATCGCAAACTGATAGTCAAACTGTTGAGAAACTTGCACAATTAAGTAAAGAGAAAATCATCAAAGAAGCTTATGTCTTTACGAAACCGCTATCTCCCCATTGGGCTGCTGAAATAGATCAAAAAACTATTAACTTTGAAAAGTTGAGATTGCCAAAAGTGCAAGGCTCATTAATTGTAGAAACTGCAGGTGGATTAATGGTTCCAATAACACGCAATTTTTTGCAAATAGATCAAATAAAAAAATGGAATCTTCCGGTAATACTTGTATGTAAGAGCTCACTTGGCACTCTTAACCATACCCTGCTTAGTATTGAGGCCTTAAAACGAAGAAATATTGAGATTTTAGGTTTAGTAGTTAATGGTGACAAACACCTAGATAATCCAAGAACCCTAGTTGATTTTAGTGGTATTCCATTAATTGCTGAATTTCCTTACATCGAAAAAATGAACTCAAACAATTTAGATATACTATGGAAAGAACTAGACATCAAGAATAAGTTGATCTCACTTTTAAACTCAAAAATAAGTTAAATGAAATCTTTGGATTCAAAAACTCCAAATAAAGATTGGCACCCAAATATTTGGCCACCTTTTACACAAATCAATAACAGCAAACCGCAAATAGAAGTAACTCATGGTCAAGATGCGCTCATATTTACTAAAAATCCAAAAAAAGAGCTAATAGATGCAATCAGTAGTTGGTGGGTTACTCTTCATGGACATAGCAACCAATACATTGCGGATGCCATTTTCAATCAATCAAAAAAACTTGAGCAAGTCATATTTGCTGATTTTTTACATCCACAGGCAAAAAAATTGGCGGAAAGACTTAGTGAATTAACAAAACTAGAACGATTATTCTTTTCTGATAACGGTTCTACTGCAGTGGAAGTCGCTTTAAAAATTGCCTTCCAATCATGGCAAAATAGAGGAGAGACAAGAACTCAAATAGTTGCTTTTGATGGCGCCTATCATGGCGATACATTTGGAGCAATGGCTTTAGGTGAAAGAAATATTTTTAATGAGAATTTCGATAATCTTATGTTCCCAGTTAGGAGAGTCCCCTGGCCTTCAACTTGGATGAACGATGAAGATGTAGAAAATAAAGAAAATGAGGCGATCCAAAAATTAGAAACTCTACTTAAAACTCCCACAGTTGCAGTAATCCTCGAGCCACTTGTTCAAGGAGCAGGAGGAATGAATATGGTTAGGCCTCAGTTTATAAAAAAAGTTTCAGAAATTATAAACAATAATAATTCTCTGTTAATTGCTGATGAAGTTTTGACTGGGTTTGGAAGATGTGGAAGTCTTTTTGCGTTTCAAAAGGCAAAAATCGTTCCCGATTTAATAAGTATTTCAAAAGGCTTAACTGGTGGATTTTTACCAATGGGAATAACTTTATGTAAAGAAAAAATTTTTCAATCCTTTATTGATGATTCCCCGAGAAAAACTTTTTGGCATGGACATAGTTTTACTGCTAATCCTTTAGGTTGTGCTGCGGCAAATGCTAGCCTTGATTTATTAGAAAAAGAACCATACAAATACCTTTCATTTGAAGACAAACATTTATCTCACTTAATTAAATTTCAAAACTTACCCTATATAAAAAAAATAAGGGTTTCCGGCACAATTGCTGCCTTCGATTTAGATATTGGGAAGAAAAAAGGTTATTTCAATAATATTGG
>CACBVE010000037.1 GCA_902542595.1 uncultured Prochlorococcus sp. | reverse complement strand
TTTCCTCTTACCTTAGTGCCCAATCCTATATTATTAAATTTTAGAGTTGAATACTTATTTAAATTAAATATCAAATCATACTTTAATTTTAATCTTTTGTTACTTTTACTTTTGATATACGATTTGTCCCTTTTGAAAAAATCTCTATTTACGTTAATTTCTGTGAGCTCAGGTTTTATTCTTAGGATCAATTTTTGATTTAAAAATGATTTTATTGGCATGATCCCTAAATAAACATTCTTAGCTTTGATTACAGAGCTTATATTTTCTTTATCAACAATTTTTGATTTACCCAAAGATATACCTAGCAATCTAATACCGGAATAATCACCTAAATCAACACTTTTATCTAACAAACTTTCAATATTTTTTTCTAGTTCCGATCTTCTTGAAATATATGTTTCTTTTAGATAATTATTCAATAAAAAAGTGCCTAAGAATCCCAGAGGTAAAAACATTCCTATAAAAAGAAGTTTTGAAATTAAATTTAGAGATCTAATTTTTTTCAAGTTAGAACCCAAAAATAGAGTAGGCTTACAAAATATAAGAAATTAATTAGATCAAAGCCACTAAATGTCTTTTTTTGAACTATTAGAGAACACGCCCAAAGTTTTTGGATTCATTGGAATATTTCTTTTGATAGGCACTATATTTGCTTTCTTGTTCAATTTTGGTTTTAAATTCCGAATAGTAGGAGCAACCATTTTCTCTTTATTACTTTCATTAAGTAGTTGGGCATTTATACAAAGCTACAGTGAGAAAGTAACAATAGAGGGTGCAAAATATCTTCCAATTGTTTATGACAATGGATTCGATTTGATTATTGCTAAAGCAGATGATGACTTCCCAGGAGAGTCTATTGAACCAACTTTAGAACAGTTATCGAGAAACTTAAGGAAAGGTAGCAGATCTGGTGCGAATGTAAAAATCAAGATAAGGAAACTTGAAAAATTTTCAGATGGCGTAAGTAAGCCAGTGGTAATAGGAGAAGTTCAAAAAAATGTCAAAATGAATTAGTCTGTTAAACAATGGGAAGTAAAACCTTTTTAGATTTTTTGCCAACTAACTATAGACATGAGAAATCTTATTTAATTCAAAATAATCTAACTGACTTAGAAAAATTAAGTAATCTATCGGACCTAGATATAAATGAGATTCAAAGAAAATCTTCGCTATGTACATTGAATAATCTTAAGAAAATTAGAGCTATAGCCATTTTCAAAAGAAAAATTGGGATTTCCCCACCCCAAGCATATCTGCTTTTACATTGCGGTATATCTTCTATTAAGTCATTATCACTATCTACTCCTTACGAATTAGAACGCAAAATTGGTAGATTAGAAAGAACTCTTAGAATAAAAACTGAGACAATTACAACTTTTACTGTCATTAAAGAATGGATTAAAAAGGCTAGTCAAATCTACAAATCTATTTGAAATCTTGGTTAAAAAAATTTTTTAATGTAGAATTTAGAAAAAGTTATTAATAATGAAATCTTTTTTATTTTTGTTATTTTTGTTTTTCAACTCTTTATACCCTGTTTTAAGTCAATCTAATTTATTAGAAAGTGTAAAAAAGAATCCAGACGAAGCTAGGAATTTATGTAATAAGTTTAGAGATTTTAATTCAAAAGGTATTTCAGCCAGTTCAGATAAAGCTATAGAATATGTATCAAACAAAAAAAAGTTAACTCCCGTAAAAGCAGAGATCTTTTCTATTTACGTCATAGGGCTGCACTGCCCAGATATTATTTAAAGCCTAAATGTCAGGTACAAGATGGTTTGACAAGTCCCTAGTACTTAGGGATGGAGTAAAACTTATATCAAGGATTTGGTTACCTAATAGTGATGGCCCATGGCCTGCATTATTAATGAGACAACCGTATGGCAGGGAAATAGCTTCAACCATTACGTATTCTCACCCTGAATGGTGGGCTTCTAAAGGATATATGGTAATAATTCAAGATGTTAGAGGTATGGGCTCTTCTGAAGGAGTTTTTAATGGTTTTTCTCAAGAAGCTAGCGATACTTCAGAAACACATGAATGGGTAAGGTCTCTAAAAGAATGTAATGAAAAACTTGGATTATATGGTTTTTCATATCAAGGATTTACTCAACTAACTGGAAAATTAAATTCAAAGCCGCCCGATTGTTTATCTCCAGCAATGACTGGGATGAATATTAAGGATCATTGGTGCTCAGATGGAGGAGCATATTGGTGGCATAACAATATTGCATGGGGACTTCAAATCGCAGCACTAAAAATGAAAAGAGAAAATAATTTGTTTGAATGGAGAAAGATAAGATTAGCCTTAGAAAATAAAAGTTATTTAAGTGAAGGGATTGATATTTTAAAAAAATATGATCCCAATAGCTTTGTTTTGAAATGGCTTAAAAATTTAAATAATGCTTCCCCCTTTGAAGAATTTAAGCCAATTTCAACATGGATTAAACAACCTATGTTAATTATTGGAGGACTTTGGGATCCACATTTAAAAGGTGCCTTTGATCTTTATATAAAATCTAAAGAAGCTGGTGGTAGTCCAGAGATTATTATTGGGAATGGGACACACTTAAATTGGTGGGAAGGATCACAAGAATCTTTATTAAAATTTTTTGATAAACATTTAAAATTAGATCAAAATTTTAATTCTAAAAATTCAAAAAGCGAAAAAAAAATATGGAATATTTCATTAAATAAATGGGAAGAATTAGATAATAAATGTCACCCTGAATTTATTTTTGGGCTCAAAAGTGATGGCACTGCAAATGTAGATGTTGAAGATGGAAGTCTGACCATAAATTCAAAAGGATCAGGATGGTTCACAATTGTTAATGACCCATGGAGACCTACTCCATCTGACGGAGGTCATTTAGGACCAAATCCAGGAAAGTTTAATAGAAAAAGTATTGATAAACGTTTGGATGTAGGTGTTTTTCAAACCAATTCTTTTGAAGAAGATCTTTATTTGAGAGGAGTTCCTACATTAGAAATCAAAGTAAAAAGTGATCAGTCCAATTTTGATATATGCCTTGCTTTATCTCTAGTTGAAGAAAGTGATAAGAAGGTTAATCAATTCTCGACTGGATTCTTAAGGATTAAAAACTCAAAAATATGTGAAGAATCCATTTATCAAATAACAATGCAGCCAACAAATATTTGTTTGATTAAAGGTAGCAAGCTTCGCTTATCTATATCTGCAGCAGCTTATCCCGCTATTGGAGTTAATCCTGGATTTGGGGAGGAAAACGTTGGTGCCCCTTCAGCAAATCATAGAATTATTACTTTAAGTTTTAACCTTAATAAAACATTTATGAAAATGACCCCTTTTTTAATAAATAATTATTTTTTTGGTTAATAATTTGATATTATTAACCCTTAATATCTACCAGTCATGATCGAGACAATTCAAGCAGACTGGATTAAATCAGAAGCTATCAACCTAGAAAATTGTTGCAATGATAATCCATTAAAAATTTTAGGTCCTCACTTTTATGAAGAGCAATGGGTAATAAGGGTATGGATGCCTGAAGCGGACAAGGTTAAAATAAATTTTAAAAATAAAACCTATAACGCGGAAACGATAAACCATAAATGGCTTTTTGAAGCAATCCTTCCTGAAAATCCAAATTCTAATTACGAAATAAATATTTCACGAGGAGGTATCACACATACGCAAAATGACCCCTGGTCATATAGGGAAGAGTGGATGGGAGAAGTTGATAGACATCTTTTTGCAGAAGGTAATCATCATCATATTTGGGAAAAAATGGGAGCACATCTCATTGATAATAAGAACCAAAAAGGGGTAATGTTTTGCATTTGGGCTCCAAATGCAAAATCAATCTCGATAATTGGAGATATAAATTCTTGGGATGGAAGACATCATCCAATGCAAAAAAGACTAGGGGGAATTTGGGAACTTTTCATGCCAATAATGAAAGAGGGAGATACATATAAATACGAAATAAGAACACAACAAGGTCATATTTATGAAAAAGCAGATCCATATGGTTTCCTTCATGAAATTAGGCCTCAAAATGGTTCAATAGTTTCGAAATTGAAAAACTTTAATTGGAATGATAGTTCTTGGATTTCTAATAGAGATTCTTCTAGTCAAATTAACAAGCCAATTTCAGTTTATGAAATGCATCTAGGAAGTTGGCTACATGAATCAACAGATAATAAATATCTAGAGGATAATGGTGAACTAAGAGACCCAGTACCTGCAGCAGATTTAAAACCTGGGACAAGATTATTAACTTATCCGGAATTAACCAAGAAGCTCATCCCTTACGTAAAAGAGAGAGGATTCACTCATATTGAACTAATGCCAATATCTGAACATCCTTTCGATGGTTCATGGGGATACCAAGTTACAGGCTGGTATGCACCAACAAGTAGATTTGGCACCCCAAATGAATTTAGAGAGTTTGTAAATAAATGTCATGAAGAAGGCATAGGCGTAATTCTTGATTGGGTGCCTGGTCATTTTCCAAAAGATAAGCATGGTTTAGCATTTTTTGATGGTTGCCATCTTTATGAACATGGAGATTCACGAATAGGTGAACACAAAGAATGGGGAACCCTAATATTTAACTACAGCAGAAACGAAGTAAGAAATTTCTTGGTAGCTAACCTCGTTTATTGGTTTGAAGAGTTTCATATTGATGGCATAAGAGTAGATGCTGTAGCTTCAATGCTTTACAGAGATTATCTACGTCCAGATGGAGAATGGATACCCAATGAAAATGGTGGGAATGAAAATATAGAAGCCGTTAAATTTCTTCAACAAGCCAATCATGTACTCTTCCAACACTTCCCAGGTGCACTTTCTATTGCAGAAGAATCAACAACTTGGCCAATGGTGACTCAACCAACTGACATGGGAGGGTTAGGGTTTAACTTGAAATGGAATATGGGATGGATGCACGATATGCTTGATTATTTTGAAATAGATCCTTGGTTTAGGCAATTCCATCAAAATAGTGTGACTTTCTCAATTACATATAACTATACAGAGAATTTTATGCTTGCACTTAGTCATGATGAGGTTGTCCATGGGAAAAGTCATCTTTTGCATAAAATGCCTGGCGATGACTGGAAGAAATATGCAAATACTCGAGCATTACTAACTTATATGTGGACCCACCCTGGTAAAAAAACGATATTTATGGGAATGGAATTTGGGCAAAGACAAGAATGGAATGTTTGGGATGATCTGCAATGGGAGTTACTAGAATTTGAGCCTCATAAAGGTATCAGAAACTTGATTGACGACCTAAACGTTCTTTATAAAAATGAACCTTCATTATGGAAAAATGACTTTGACCCTTATGGATTCCAATGGATTGATTGTAATGACAAATCTAATTCGGTTATAAGTTTCATGAGAAGAGAAAACGATACCAATGAGTGGCTTGTTGTTGTTGCTAACTTTACACCTAATACTCATGGGTCATACAAAGTAGGTGTTCCTGTGGAAGGATTCTATAAAGAAATATTTAATTCAGATGGCTCTAGATACGGGGGCAGTAACAAAGGGAATATGGGGGGTAAAGAAACTATAAATTACAATATTCATGATTATCAAAATGCTCTAGAACTTGCTTTGCCCCCATTAAGCGTAAGTATCTTTAAACATCAATCAAAAAAATAAGAAGGCTCATTTAACTTGATACTTCATATAAATGTTCATATAACGTTTTTACTCTGCTTTACATTGTAAGATTTTTAAGTTGGATTTAAATTTTTTAAGAATATCGAATTGAAAAATGGGTCAAGATTTACCACTACTACTTTCTACCGCTTTAGGTAAAAAAGTAAACAGGCCTCCAGTATGGATGATGAGGCAAGCAGGAAGATATATGAAAATCTATAGAGATTTAAGGGAGCGTTACCCAAGCTTTAGAGAGAGGTCTGAAAATCCAGAACTATCATATGAGATTTCAATGCAGCCTTTTTATGCTTTCAAACCAGATGGTGTGATCCTTTTTTCAGATATTCTCACACCTCTTCCAGGAATGGGCATAAATTTTGAAATAATAGAAAGCAAAGGTCCAATTATTGAGGACCCAATAAGAACTCTTAACCAGGTAGAAAATTTAAAAGAATTAAATCCAAGTGAGAGTTTAAGTTTTGTTGGGCAAGTTCTTACTTCACTAAAAAAAGATGTGAATAATGAGGCAACAGTTTTAGGTTTTGTTGGCGCACCTTGGACTCTTGCTGCATATGTAGTTGAAGGTAAAAGCAGTAAAAATTATTCTTTAATAAAATCAATGGCTTTTAATGAACCATATTTACTTCATAAACTTCTTGATCATTTTGCAAAATCTATTGGTGAATATCTTAAATATCAAATAAAATCTGGAGCGCAAGTAGTACAAATTTTTGATTCATGGGCAGGCCAACTAAGCCCACAAGATTACGATATCTTTGCTGGGCCATATCAAAAAAAAGT
>CACBVE010000036.1 GCA_902542595.1 uncultured Prochlorococcus sp. | reverse complement strand
GCCAGATAAGACTAGATGCAAAACTATTAATAGAATTTTTTGATATCTTCAATGAAATAAACAACGGCAAAAATGTAAAAAGTAATTTGCAAAAGCTATTGAGTTTGGATAAATGGATTCTCTCATCAAAAGACTCTATCGAAATTAGAGAACAACAAATTCAAATGTCAAAATCTCTCTTTGATTTAACCAAAGAATTTGGATTTGAATATCTATATGAAAATAAGAAAAAAAGTTCCTGGTCATTAGCGTGGAGTTGGGCTTGTTTTTGTTTTGAAATTACGAAAATAGAAATGGTTGAGAATTTTTTCTACGCGTGGAGTGCAAACCAACTTAGTGCAGCATTAAGAATAATTCCTATTGGTTCAACAAAAGCACAATTAATTCAGAGAGACTTATTAGAAATAATTTCAAAAGTTTCTAAAGAAATAATGGACAAACAAATTGATGACATATATTTTGGCAATATAGGTTTAGCTATGGCACAACAAAAACATAATGAACTTTATACCAAACTTTTTAGAAATTAATTTATGAGCAGTAAATTGAGGGTAGGAGTTGCTGGGCCTGTAGGCTCAGGGAAAACTGCATTAGTAGAGACTTTATGCTTAAGATTGAAAAAAAATTACGAGATAGCAGTTGTCACCAATGATATTTACACTAAAGAAGATGCTAACTTTCTTATAAATAAAAAAGTTTTAGAGGAGGGAAGGATTATTGGTGTAGAAACAGGAGGTTGTCCTCATACAGCAATAAGAGAGGATTGTTCGTTAAATAAAAATGCAGTTTTAGATTTAGAAAATAAATATAAACCTTTAGATTTTGTTTTTGTAGAAAGTGGAGGTGATAATTTAGCATCTAGTTTCAGCCCAGAACTTGTAGATTTATCAATTTATGTGATTGATGTATCTGCAGGAGACAAAATCCCTAGAAAAGGGGGACCAGGGATAACAAGATCAGATTTATTATTAATAAACAAAATTGACTTAGCAGATATGGTTGGTGCAAATTTAAATATTATGAAAATTGATACGGAATTTATGAGAAAAGGAAAACCATGGTTTTTTACCAACCTAAGTACCGGCAAAGGAGTTGAAGAAATAACTCAATTTTTAGAATCGCAAATACCCAACAATCGAAACTAGAAAAATGTTCATTACTAATATATTGGATTCAACAAAAAGTTACGACTGATACAAAACGAATCCTCACTCGTTAATAACTTTTATTTTATCCCCTTAATGAGGGTCAATTACCTAATTTAAACGAATTCATGAGAATTTCAAGGCGTATTTTGGCAGGATTAGCTACTGCCTCACTAGCTGTCACAGCGACTTCATGTGGTGGAGGTGGAACCTCAGGAAGTTTCGATGACACTGTAACCGTTGGTATTTTACATTCGTTATCTGGAACAATGGCAATTTCCGAATCAACACTTGTTGATACAGAAAAAATGGCTATTGAAGAGATAAATGCTGCTGGTGGTGTAAAAGTCGGCGGTAAAAGCTACAAAATAGAATACATAGTTGAAGATGGCGCTTCTGACTGGCCTACTTTTGCTGAAAAATCCAAAAAACTTATAGACCAAGACGGTGTTCCTGTCGTATTTGGTGGTTGGACATCTGCAAGTAGAAAAGCAATGTTACCGGTCTATGAATCAAAAGATGCATTCCTTTACTACCCAATTCAATACGAAGCCCAGGAATGTTCTAACAATATTTTCTACACAGGTGCCACACCAAATCAACAGTCAGAACCTGCTACTGATTTCATGTATAAGCGTTCTCCAGCAGCTGGTGGAGATTTCTTCCTTGTAGGATCAGATTATGTTTTCCCAAGAACCTCAAACACAATTACAAAAGCTCAGGTAAAACAGTTAGGCGGTAAAGTTGTTGGAGAAGATTACCTTCCATTAGGAAATACTGAAGTTGCTCCAATTATCTCAAAAATCAAAAAAGCTTTACCAGACGGTGGAATCATCATCAATACACTTAATGGTGACCAAAACGTTGCATTCTTCAAACAAATTCAAGACGCAGGTATAACACCTTCAAGTGGCTACTACGTAATGAACTACTCTATTGCTGAAGAAGAGATCAGTACAATAGGTCCTGAATTCCTTGAAGGTCACTACGGTGCTTGGAACTATATGATGTCAATTGACACCCCTGCATCTAAGAAATTTGCTAAAAGTTTCAAAAAAAGATGGGGAGCAGATCGAGTTGTAGCTGACCCTCAAGAATCTGCTTATAACATGGTTTACCTATGGAAACAGGCAGTTGAGGATGCAGGAACATTCGATGACAATGCCGTTAGAGAAGCTTTGGTCGGTCAAAAATTTGATGCTCCACAAGGACCTGTAGAAGTTATGCCTAATCACCACTTATCTCAAACAGTAAGAATTGGTCAGATTAATGCAGAGGGTGGATTTACAATTCTTGAAGAGACGGGAGTTGTTTTACCTCAAGCATGGAACCAAAAACATCCAAGTTCAAAAGGATTTGCATGCGATTGGACAGATCCTTCAAAAGGAGAAAAGTATAAGCTTTAATTTAATTAAAACCTATACTTCAAAATAAAAGGAGGTTAACACCTCCTTTTATTTTATTTAATCAAATATTTTCTTTTTCTAAATTGGAGTTACTTCTCGATAGTCTTTTTAATGGTGTTGCAATCGGATCTGTACTACTTGTTGCTGCATTAGGTCTAGCAATTGTTTTTGGTCTTATGGGTGTAATTAATCTTGCCCACGGAGAACTTATGATGCTTGGAGCTTACACAACATACGTTACACAATTAATTTTCAAATTACCTGTATTAAAACCTTTCTACAATTCATACATAATAGTTTCAATTTTCCTTGCTTTTATTGTTAGTGGAGTAGTAGGCATTCTCTTGGAAAAAACAATAATAAGAAAGCTTTATGGAAGTCCACTAGAAACACTTCTTGCGACATGGGGCGTAAGCTTAATTCTTCAACAATTTGTCAGAAGTGTACCTTTAGCTTATGGGAGTGGTCTGGTTATAAGTCTGATAATTGGTTTATTCTTACCAACAAGCTTTCCTTCAAAAATAAAAGAATCAATAAATTTCAAATATATTAAATTTAGTTCTTGGATATTTGCAGCTTTAACCGGGGTACTGACAGGAAGCATAATCTCATCTTCTGTAAGCAAACTTAGTAGAGCAAGTGCTCGCAACGTTGACGTAACAGCGCCCTCATGGATGAGGGGCCAAGTAGAAATTATTGGGACTGCATTTCCTAAAACAAGATTAATGATAATTGTCATCACTTTAATCTCTGTAATAGCAATAACATTATTTCTTAATCAAAGTGCATGGGGTATGCGTATAAGAGCAGTTACTCAGAACCGAAAGATGAGCGATTGTCTTGGAATATCTACTGAAAAAGTAGATATTATTACTTTTGGGATTGGCTCTGGATTGGCAGGAGTTGCAGGGGTAGCTGTATCACTTTTAGGTTCTGTAGGACCGAATGTTGGCGGAAACTATATAGTTGGTTGTTTTATGGTTGTAGTGCTGGGAGGAGTAGGAAATTTATTAGGAACAGTACTTGCTTCTTTTGGAATAGGAATAATGACTGATTTAATTGGAGCTGGAAGGCTCTTATCAATTTGGCCAGATATGCCTTTACCTCTATCAAATACAATCAACTTTTTTGCGACCACAAGTATGGCAAGGGTAATGATTTTTGCACTAATTGTAATATTCTTACAATTTAAACCTACAGGTTTATTTCCTCAAAAAGGAAGGATGGTTGAGAACTAATGTCCTTAAGTAAAATTAAATTTGATAAAAAATTAGTATTATCATTTTGGATAATATTAATAGCCCTAATTATTGCAGCACCAACTATACTCCCTGTATTTAGACTAAACCTTCTAGGCAGATACTTGTCATTGTCTATAGTTGCTCTTGGAGTTGATCTTATCTGGGGATATACGGGTTTACTAAGTCTTGGACAAGGCATATTTTTCGCACTAGGTGGTTATTGCGCAGCAATGTATTTGCAAATAACAAGCTCCTCTGAATTTCCAAATAATATTCCTGAATTTTTTGCTTTGTATGGTGTAGAAAAATTACCTTTTTTCTGGGAACCTTTTAGATCGCCAGTTTTCACATTTTTCGCCATCTGGATAATTCCAGCATTAGTTGCAGGTCTAATTGGATTTCTTGTCTTCAGGAATAGAATCAAAGGAGTCTATTTTTCTATACTTACTCAAGCTTCTCTTCTTGTATTCTTTAACTTCTTTAATGGACAGCAAAAACTTATAAATGGAACAAATGGATTAAAAACAGATGTAACACAACTATTTGGTCAGATGGTAGGCTCTGAATCAATGCAAAGAATGTTCTTTTGGGTGACTGCCATACTAGTAATAGCATCATGGTTTTTTGCAAAGTGGGTAGTTAAAGGGAGATTTGGCAATATTCTTATAGGAATTCGAGATGATGAACCAAGAGTTAGGTTTACAGGATACAATCCAGTGATATTCAAGACGATAATTTTTTCTATTGCTGGAGGTCTCGCTGGAATTTCGGGAGCTTTATATACTGTTCAGTCTGGAATAGTATCTCCTCAATTTATGACAGTTCCCTTTTCTATAGAAATGGTTATATGGGTTGCTGTTGGAGGGAGAGGAACTTTATTGGGAGCGATACTAGGAGCAGTTTTCATCAACTATGCAAAAAGTCTTGTAAGTGAAGCTTTACCTGCTAGCTGGATGTTCATTCAGGGAGGGTTATTTATCTTAGTTGTAACAGCTCTGCCAGAAGGAGTTTTAGGATGGATTCAAGGAGACGGTCCCAGGAATCTTCTTCAAAGATTTGGCTTGAAAAGGAAGATTGAAACCTATCCAAGCTTAGAAATTAACAATAAAGAGGGGAATAATGAATAATAAAGATCTTCTAAATTTAATAGATATTACTGTTAGTTTCGAGGGTTTTTTAGCTCTCAACAAACTTAATTTAAATTTAAAGAAAGGAGAATTAAGGGCTGTAATAGGACCTAACGGCGCTGGCAAAACAACATTTCTTGATGTAATAACTGGAAAGGTTAAGCCAACAAAAGGTGAAGTAATTTTTAAAGGGAAATCTTTAGTGGGTAGAAAGGAGCATAAAATAGCCAGACTTGGAGTTGGAAGAAAGTTTCAAAGCCCAAGAATCTTTGAAAATCTAACAGTTAAAGAAAATCTTGAAATATCAGTGACAACTCCTAAAAGTCCCTTAAACCTCATAAATAAAAGTATTAAGGATGAGCAGCTTAATGAGATTGAATATCTTATGAAGATTGTTAATTTAGCTCAAAAAGTTGATTCTAAAGCTGGATCGTTATCACATGGCCAAAAACAATGGCTTGAGATAGCCATGTTAGTAGGACAGAAGCCAGATTTAATGTTAGTAGATGAACCTGTTGCTGGTTTAACTGATGAAGAAACTGATCTTACAGCTGATTTATTAAAATCATTATCAGGGGAAAATACTGTAGTTGTGATAGATCACGATATGGAATTTATTAGAAGACTTGATAGTAATGTTTCAGTATTAAATCAGGGCACAGTATTATGTGAAGGGACAATGGAAACTATACAAAAAGATCAAAAAGTTATTGATGTTTATTTAGGAAGACCTGAGGACTAGCTATGGAAAATTTACTTGAAATAAAATCGCTAAATACTTATTACGGCGAGAGTCATATTCTCAGAGATGTAGATTTAAATGTTCAATCCGGAGAAATGGTCTGTTTAATTGGTAGAAATGGAGTTGGCAAAACAACTTTATTGAAAACACTCATTGGTCTGCTAAAACAAAAAAAAGGGGATATTTATTTGATTGGCGAAAATATCAATAGAAAAGCACCACATCAGAGAGCTAGGAAAGGAATGGCTTACGTTCCTCAAGGGAGAGAAATTATTCCATATCTAACGGTTGAAGAGAATCTTATGTTAGGAATGGAGTCTCTGCCAGGTGGATTATCTAAGAACAAGAAAATAGATCCATTTATTTATGATCTCTTCCCAATCTTAAAAGATTTTCTACAAAGGAAAGGAGGAGATCTTAGCGGAGGTCAACAACAGCAACTAGCTATTGCAAGAGCGTTACTGGGAAAACCTCAACTTCTATTACTTGACGAACCAACTGAAGGTATTCAGCCGAATATAGTTTTAGACATTGAAAATGCGATCAATCAGATAATTAAAGATACAGGAATTGGTGTCTTATTAGTTGAACAACACTTACATTTTGTAAGACAAGCAAATAGATACTATGCCATGCAACGCGGAGGAATTGTTGCAAGTGGAAATACTAGTAAGTTAAGTCAAGCAGTTATTGATAAATTCTTAAGTGTTTAAAAAGGGTTTTTTCAATAATTAGAGAATTTTTTTCATTTTTCACATCTTATAAGGTCAATACTATTAGGATGCTCATTAATATACTTATTAAATTCCATCGCTAGTGTTCGAGCTTCGTAAGCATCAAAAGCATAAAAGCAATTTTCTAACCTTATATTTTGAAAGTCACGATAATGTACAGTATATGGCTTTAAAGTATTATTTTCGCTCATTTTAATTTGCTAAAAAGCAATTAGTTTATATCTAAACAATGCACCGATTATTAAATAATAAATATATCTTTTGTTGTTATCAAAATATATTGACCTTAATTATGTATTTAAAAGCACTTTATGAAGTAGAAAAGTGATCAATCTAGATCTTTCTTACTCTTT
>CACBVE010000035.1 GCA_902542595.1 uncultured Prochlorococcus sp. | reverse complement strand
ACCATATCTTGCGATGGAGTAACAATTGGTTCTCCTGTAGCAGGGGAGAGAATATTATTGCTTGCTAACATAAGCATTCGTGCTTCAGTTTGTGCCTCTAATGCTAGAGGAACATGAACTGCCATTTGATCTCCGTCAAAGTCAGCATTAAACGCAGGACAAACTAGAGGATGAAGTTGTATCGCTCTGCCTCCCACTAATTTTGGTTCAAAAGCTTGAATTCCTAAACGATGGAGTGTTGGGGCTCTATTTAAAAGTATTGGGTGACCCTCAATCACTTCTTGAAGTACCTGCATTACTTCATCGTCGGCTTTTTGTATTAATTTTTTTGCAGCTTTAATATTATTCACTATATTTTGGCGTATTAATCTATGGATTACAAAAGGTTGGAAGAGCTCAATCGCCATTTCCTTTGGTAGACCACACTGATGCATTTTTAACTTGGGGCCAACAACTATTACGGATCTTCCTGAATAGTCAACACGCTTTCCAAGAAGATTCTGTCTAAATCTTCCTTGTTTCCCTTCAATGATATCGCTAAGGGACTTAAGAGCTCTATTGTTAGCTCCAACAACAGTCCTGCCCCTTCTACCGTTATCTATAAGTGCATCAACTGCCTCTTGAAGCATTCTTTTTTCATTTCTTACGATAATTTCAGGAGCTAAAATTTCTTGAAGTCTTGCTAGTCTATTGTTTCTATTAATAACCCTTCTATAAAGATCGTTTAAATCAGAAGTTGCGAATCTTCCCCCATCCAGCTGAACCATTGGTCTTAGATCTGGAGGTATAACTGGAATTGCATCTAAAACCATCCATTCTGGCTTGGCATTAGTTGCAATGAAATTATCAATAACCCTTATCCTTTTGATAAGTTTTGCCCTTTTCTGACCCTTACTATTAGTAATTTCTTCTCTGAGCTCCTCAGCAATCTGATTTAAATCGAGGTCCTCAAGTAATTGCTTTAAGGCTTCAGCTCCAATACCAACAAGCGGCTCATTTTCAATCGTTGACTCTTCAGCATAGATTTCATCTTCAATTTCTAGCCATTCATCCTCAGTAAGTAATTGCTTGTATTTAAGTTCTTTATGATCACCTGGATCTAAAACAACATAACAATTAAAGTAAACTATTTGTTCTACGTCTCTTAATGGAATATCCAAAAGAATCGCAACATAACTAGGAATCCCTTTCAAATACCAAACATGGGAAACTGGCGCAGCAAGTTTTATATAACCCATCCTGTGCCTTCTAACTCTACTTTCAGTTACCTCAACCCCACATCTCTCACAAACAATGCCGCGATGTCTTACTCTTTTATACTTTCCACAATGACATTCCCAATCTTTAGAGGGACCAAAAATCTTTTCACAAAATAATCCATCCATTTCTGGCTTAAGTGTCCTGTAATTAATGGTTTCAGGTTTCGTAACTTCACCAACCACTTGTCCATTGGGTAATGTTCTCTGTCCCCAATCCATTATTCTTTGTGGAGAAGCTATTGAAATCTTTACGTAATCAAAGTGATTTTCAGTTCTTAAGTTGCTGTTAGTCATTTGTGGGAAATTTTAATTAAAAGTTTTTCATTGAGTATTTAATCTTCCTCATATTCAGAGGTTCCTAATGATTCATAAGTTGGTCTCGATGGAGTATTCCTTCTAGGATTAACATCTTGCATTAAATCCACCTCTTTTCCTTCATCTGTATATACTCCAATGTCTAAGCCGAGAGATTGCAATTCTCTCATCAGAACTTTAAATGACTCAGGAGTTCCGGGTCTAGGGATTGGTTTGCCTTTTACAATTGCATTTAAAGCTTCATTTCTTCCTTGCATATCATCAGATTTAACAGTTAATAGTTCTTGAAGAGTATATGCTGCCCCATAAGCTTCAAGAGCCCATACTTCCATTTCTCCAAGCCTTTGTCCACCTTGCTGTGCTTTACCACCTAATGGTTGTTGTGTAACCAAAGAGTAAGGACCAGTCGACCTAGCATGAATTTTATCATCCACTAAGTGTACTAATTTAAGGAAGTGAGAATATCCAACTGCAACTGGCTGATCAAAAGGTTCACCAGTTCTACCATCTTTAAGAAGTAACTTTCCTGGATCTTGAGGATTGTAAACCCATGCTTTACCTGGCTGTTTTGAAGCCTCTTCTAAAAATGCTTGAACAGTTTGATGTGATTTTTCAGCACCATACATTTCATCGAATGGGACAACTTTAACTCTGCAATTTAAGTTTGAGGCTGCCCAGCCCATTAATAATTCAAAAACTTGACCTACGTTCATCCTACTTGGAACACCAAGTGGATTTAGAACTATGTCTACAGGAGTTCCATCAGGCAAATATGGCATATCTTCTCTAGGTAATATTCGGCTAATAATTCCTTTATTACCATGTCTTCCAGCCATTTTATCGCCTACTTGGATTTTCCTTCTTTGAGCCACATAAACCCTAACAACCATGTTCGCTCCAGGAGGCAACTCATCACCCTGTTCTCTGGTGTAAATTCGGACATCTAAAACTCTTCCCTTTTCCGTCTTAGGTACCCTCAAGGAGTTATCCCTAACATCTCTTGCTTTTTCACCAAAAATAGCTCTCAAAAGTTTTTCTTCAGGTGGTTGGTCTGATTCCCCTTTTGGAGTAACTTTCCCTACAAGAATATCCCCACTTTCAACAAAAGCTCCAATCCTGATAATTCCCATTTCATCAAGATTATTCAAACTTTCTTCAGAGATGTTGGGTATCTCTCGCGTAATTTCTTCTGGTCCTAATTTTGTTTGTCTTGCTTCAATTTCATATTTCTCGATATGTACCGAAGTATATAAATCATCAGTGACCATTCTCTCACTTACAAGAATTGCATCTTCGTAGTTGTAGCCTTCCCATGGCATATAAGCGATTAAAACGTTCTGCCCTAGTGCTATTTCTCCGCCTTCACATGCTGATCCATCCGCTAAAACTTGGCCAGAAATAACTTGATCTCCCATGTTTACAATGGGTCTTTGATTTAGACAAGTATCTTGATTTGATCTTTGGTATTTTTGAAGGTAATGAAAATGTTCATTACCTTCCTCATCTTTAACAATAATTTCATTAGCATCTACATAAGACACAGTTCCATTTACTTTAGTTATGGGAACCATTCCTGAATCTCTAGCAACTTGAGATTCTAAACCTGTTCCAACTAGAGGACGCTCTGGTCTAAGCAATGGGACAGCTTGGCGTTGCATATTCGATCCCATTAGAGCTCTATTTGCATCATCATGTTCCAAAAAGGGAATTAGCGAGGTCGCAACTGAAATTACTTGTACCGGAGAAAGCTGGACATAATCGACTTGGTGAGGAGGTACTTTTTCAAAATCTTGTCTAAATCTTACAGGTATTAGATTTGCGAGTATATTTCCGTCTTTGTCAGTTGCCACATCTCCTGGAGCAACCCTACACTCATCCTCTAAATCAGCAGAAAGATAAATAGGATCACCTTCCTTGTTAACTTTACCGTTTTTAACTTCCCAAAATGGAGTTTCAATAAACCCATACTCATTTACTCTTGCGTGGGTAGCTAAAGAATTTATTAATCCTGCATTGGGTCCTTCAGGAGTCTCAATTGGACATAATCTTCCATAATGAGAGGGATGTATATCTCTTACTGCAAAGCCTGCTCTTTCTCGTGTTAAACCTCCAGGACCTAAGGCAGAGATTCTTCTCTTATGAGTTAATTCAGCAAGAGGATTAGTTTGATCCATGAATTGACTTAATTGACTAGAACCAAAAAACTCTTTAATAGCAGCAACTAAAGGTTTTGGATTGACTAGTTGAGCAGGAGTAAGAGAATCTGTTTCTCCTACAGTCATTCTTTCCTTAATAATTCTCTCTAAACGGTTAAGCCCAACCCTTACTTGATTCTGAAGAAGTTCTCCTACCGATCTAACCCTTCGATTACCAAGATGGTCAATGTCATCTAAACTTGCACCACCAATATCCAATTCAAGGTTAATAAGATAATCAATAGTAGAGAGAACATCTTCATGAGTAAGAGTTCTTACATCATCTGGTACAGTAAGTCTCAATTTTTTATTTATTTTATATCTACCGACTCGTCCTAAATCATATCTTTTTGGATCAAAAAATCTACTGTGTAATAATTGTTGTCCGCCAGAAACAGAGGGTGGTTCACCAGGACGTAGTTTCTTGTAGAGCTCTAGCAAGGCCTGATCTTCTGAATTTATACCCTCATCATTTGCTGAATCTATTGAGCTTTGGTAAAACTCGGGGTGTCTGAGTTTGTCAACTACATCATTGTCAGAAAGACCCATAGCCCTCATTAAAACATGAGCATTAATTTTTCTAGTTTTGTCAACTCTTACATAAAGTAAATTATTTTTATCAGTTTCGAATTTTAACCATGCACCTCTATTAGGTATGACGCTTGCATTGTAAGTTCTTCTACCATTTTTATCTTGTTCATCTTTAAAATATACTCCAGGACTTCGAACAATTTGATTAACAATTACTCTTTCTGCACCATTAATAATAAAAGTACCTCTTTCAGTCATTAATGGTAATTCGCCAATAAATACTTCTTGTTCTTTAATTTCTCCTGTTTCTTTATTAATTAACCTGCAAGTGACATACATCTGAGAAGCAAATGTTGCATCCCTTCTTTTAGCTTCTTCTACATCATGTCTAGGTCTTTTTAACCTATACTCTTCTCCAATAAAATGTAATTCTAATTTGCCTGTGTAGTCAGAAATGGGAGAAAAGTTTTGTAATTCTTCTATTAAGCCCTTTTCCAAAAACCATTTAAAACTTGCTCTTTGTACTTCAACTAAATCTGGTAGATAAGTAGCTGTTTTTGCTACCTGTAAAGCGCTACTGCTCATCCAAGAAAACCTTCGATTATGTGAGATATACTATTTACTTTAAATTTAATCAATTTTTAATTTTTTAACTTTTCTTTTAGCATGAAATCAATCATTAAATTTCGATTTCAACAAAAAATCAATTTAACAAAAAACTAAAAAATTAATATTAATAGTTTGAAAAACTATCAATAAATAAAGTTAAAACTAAAAAATTGAGAAAATTTCCAGTAATTTCTTATAGTAGCAGCTGTCGTATCAACTTAACAAGTCAAATTTAAACAAATCTTTAGCATTCTGGGAAGACTCTTTTGCAATTGTGGTTAAATCTGTAGATCTCAAATCTGCTAAAAAATTTGCCACATTTTCAACAAATGCAGGTTCATTTCTTTTACCTCTATGGGGAACAGGGGCTAAAAAGGGTGCGTCAGTTTCAATTAAGTATCTATTATTTGGAACTATTTTGGCACACTCATGAATTTCATTTGCCTTTGGGAAAGTTACTATTCCACTGAAACTTATATAAAAACCAAGCTCCAAGAATTGCTCCATTTCTTTTGGTGTTCCTGTCCAACAATGAAGTACACCTTTAGGACATTTTCCTTTTTTAGAGAGGTTATTACATATCTCGATCATTTCATTTGCAGCATCTCTACAATGTATGATCACAGGCAATTCAAGTTCATAAGCCAACTCCATTTGGGGAATCAGTGCATCAATTTGCTGGGTTTTATCTCCATTTTTAAAAAAATCCAAGCCTAATTCCCCAACAGCTATAACTCGTCTATCTTCTAGAGCTGATTTTCTTAAAAAAGATTGGGAACTTGGTTCCCATTTTTTTGCTTCAAGAGGATGCAAGCCAACTGAATAGTAAATTTCATTAAATTCTTGAGATATTTTTTTTAACTTAGGAATTTCTTTTAATTCGCAACAAGCGTGAACTAATTTTTTTACACCTCTTGAACGTAATCTTAGAATAACTTCTTCAAGATCCTTCTCAAAATTTTCAAATATTAAATGACAATGCGAGTCTATGAGTTCAATATCGCTCATAATTATGATGGCTTGATACTTTACTTTTTGGTTAAAGTAGATTTTACATGATTATTAATTTTTGATTTTTTATTAGCTCCGTTATTCTTATGAAGAACATTTTTTTTAACTGCTTTATCAATTAAACTAAAAGTTTTGTTAAGACTTGCTTTAACTAAATTTTCATTATCTTCATTAGGGTCATGTTTAAATTTCTCGCAATTCTCTAAAGTTTTTTTAGTAAAAGTTCTTACAGTGGATTTATAAGACTTATTGATTAATCGATTTCTTTCGCCAATTTGTATTCTTTTTTTTGCTGATTTGTTATTAGCCACAGAGGATACATAAAATGAAGATTTCCATCATAACAAATAGATCGACAACTAATCAATCATATATAATTTAGAAAGGTATTAAATTGATTATCGAGCCCTTCAATTTACAAATTTAGAATATGAAGATTATAAGTAATAAAAAAGACGCTATCCAAGAATTAGAACGGATTTCTACTAGAACAAGTAAAGAAGGCAATAACAAAATAAATGAAATTGTCGCAGAAATTCTTAATGAGGTAAAAATTTATGGAGATAAAGCAGTGGAAAAATATACTCAAAAATTTGATGGTTTCAAACCTAACCCTATGCAAGTTAGTCCTGACGTCTTGAAAGAAGCATGGGCTGAGATTGATGACAATTTAAAGCGCTCACTTGAGGTGGCCTACAAAAGAATAAAAAAATTCCATGAAAAAGAAATACCGCAATCCTTCACTATAAAAGGTGAGTATGGTGATACAGTCCAAAGAAGATGGAGACCAGTAAAAAATGCAGGAATTTATATTCCTGGTGGTAGAGCTGCTTATCAAGTACTGTATTAATGAATGCTATACCTGCAAAAGTCGCAGGAGTTAAAGAAATTACAATGGTATCTCCTGGAAATCGAGAAGGGAAAATAAACAAAACTGTTTTAGCTGCAGCTCACTTATCAGGAATCAATAAAGTTTTTCGAATTGGAGGTGCACAAGCGATTGGGGCATTAGCATTTGGCACAAATCAAATTAATAAAGTTGATGTTATTACAGGTCCAGGTAATATCTATGTAACTACTGCTAAAAAACTAATTTATGGGTCTACTGGAATTGATTCTTTAGCTGGTCCAAGTGAAATATTAATCATTGCAGATGAAACGGCTCAAAGCTCCCACATAGCATCTGATCTACTTGCACAAGCAGAACATGATCCCTTGGCTTCTTCAATACTTCTTACTACTTCAAAGAATCAAGCAAAGGAAGTTTTAGAGAAAGTTCATCTAAAAATAGATCATCATCCAAGAAAAGAAATTTGCAT
>CACBVE010000034.1 GCA_902542595.1 uncultured Prochlorococcus sp. | reverse complement strand
TACCATGGGTATCCCTGAAATAAACCCATCACAAGATAATGGGACCTATGTCGACTCAGACAATTGGAATAAGTTAATTAAAAATCAAAATACAATAGTTATTGATACTAGAAATCATTATGAAGTTTCTATAGGCACATTTAAGAATTCTATAAACCCAAATACAAGAAATTTTAGTGAATTCCCCAAGTGGGTAGATGATCATTTGGATACCCACTTAGAAGATAAAGAGTCTACTAACATAGCAATGTTTTGTACTGGAGGTATCAGATGTGAAAAAGCCACAAGTTTATTAAAAAAGAAAGGTTACAAAAATATCTATCATCTACAAGGAGGCATTCTGCAGTACCTTGATGAGGTATCAGAAGAAAAAAACTTATTTGAAGGCGAATGTTTTGTTTTTGATAAGAGAGTTGCTTTAAACCATCAATTAGAAAAAGGTTCCTATTCCATTTGTCATGCATGTGGAATGCCCATTGCAAATGAAGATCAAAAAAGAAAAGAATATAGAGAGGGTATTCAATGTCATTTCTGTGTAAATCAATTCAGTGATGATGATAGAAAAAGATTTGAAGAAAGACAAAAACAGATCGATAGATTAAAAGTGGAGAATCATAAAATCTATCAGGACTAATTTTCTAAAATTATGAAAGTTGAAGAATTAGAAAAATTAGCAGGTACTATTGGATTATTAGTAAAAATTCAAGTTAGAGAAACTCTTGGATTATGTTTTTTTTAGAATAGTCATAGCAGAACAGAAAGATAACATTATAAAGATTTGGGCCGAAATGAAAGGTTGGACTTATCTAAATAAACAAGGTATTCAGCTCGATACATTAAGAATCCTTAATAAAGCTCCCGCTTATGTTTCGGAATTAATTTGGGCAACAACTATGGCTTGGGCAATTGAAAAAAAATCAAGCAACAAAGCAAGACTTTTAGCTATTTTTGATAGTGAAGGATATAGTAAAAAACTTGTAAGATACTTCAAGTTAATAGGCTTCAATACTGTGAAAGAAGTCGGTACTAGCCCAGTAGATCTTTTATTAAGATTGATCTGGGGAGGTGCAGGTACACTTATGAACGGGGAATGTATTTCCATATTGAATAAACTTGAAAAGAAACTCTCCTTAATTGAAGAAAGTTAACCGGCATGATAACTACTTCTAACTAAGGGACCAGAAGAAACTTTCTTAAATCCTAACTCCTTTGAGAAGCTATATAAAAATTCAAACTCTGATGGATCCCAATATTTCTTGACTGCCAAATGATTTAGTGAGGGCCTTAAATATTGACCGATAGTAATTTGATCACAATCAGTTTTTTTTAGATCATAAATTGTACGTTTTATTTCATCCAATGTTTCACCAAGGCCTATCATAATACCTGATTTAGTTTGAATATGAGGAGCAATATTTTTTGACTTTTTTTAGTAAACTTAGTGATTTTTTATAATTTGCGCCTCTCCTAACTTCTTTTTGAAGTCTTTCAACAGTTTCAAGATTATGATTAAAGCAAATTGGATCTTTTTCTAAGATCATTTTCAATCTTTCGGTCTGAAGATTATTAGCTTCATTAAAATTTTTGCCCCCCTCCCCATAAATCAGGAGTCAAAACCTCTATTTTTATAGTTGAATCAATTTTTCTAATCTCATTAATTGTGGATATAAATAAGCTTGCGCCATGATCAGGAAGATCATCTCTAGCTACAGACGTTAAAACGACATATCTCAGATTCAATACTTTTACTGCTTCAGCGACTTGAATACATTCATCCTCATTTATTAAATTAGGTCTTCCTTTATTTACCTGACAGAAAGCACAAGAACGAGAACATATTGATCCACCTAGTAAAAAAGTTGCTGTTCCTGAGGCATAACATTCTGCTCTATTTGGACATCTTGCTTCTTCACAAATGGTATGAATATTTGATTTTTTTATAAGAGTTTGTATTTTTTCAAACTCTGAAGCTTTACTAATAGGAAATTTTATATAAGAAGGAAGCCTTAAGATTTCTTCTTGCTTGATTAGATGATTTTGTTCCATTTCTAATTTAGTTTTGTTCTTCCTTCTAAGGCTCTTGCAAGTGTAACTTCATCTACATATTCAAGTTCACTGCCCATTGGAAGACCATAAGCAATCCTCGTAACTTTGGTAAAAGGGACTAACAATTTTCCAATATAGAGACTTGTTGTGTCTCCCTCAACACTTGGGGTCAATGCCAATATGATCTCATCTATTTCAGATTTACTAACTCGTTCTACTAGGCTTCTAATTTCTAAGAGCTCAGGACCAACAGAATCCATTGGAGATATTAAACCACCAATAACGTGATAGACACCTTTAAATTCCCTAGCACGTTCTAAAGCAAGTAAATCTTTTGTTTCTGCTACTACACAGATTAGTTTTTGGTTTCTTTCAGTATTTCTACAAATTTCACATTCATCTTCTGAAGTCAAATTAAAGCATTTTTTACAACGACCAACATTACTACGAGCTTCTAACAAAGCATTCGAGAAATCTCTTATTGTACTTTCAGGTTGTTTTAAAATAAACAAGGCTAAACGTTGAGCTGTTCTTGGGCCAATCCCAGGAAATCTCTCAAAATGACCAATTAATTTTGAAAGAGGTTTGGTATAAGTAATCAAAATTAAACTATTCCTAAAAATAATTTAGACGCAAAATTCTGAATTGCCATAATTGTTTGCTTTTAATGTCTTATTATGTTTTTAGTTAGTAATTTCAAACAAAATGAAAAATATTAAATTTAACCCTTTCAAATATTTATTTTTGATTTTTTTGTGTTTAACACTTAGCGCTTGTAGTGGAGGACTTAATGCGGGATTAGAAGCTTATCAAAGTCCCGATGGAAGATATGCCTTTTTGTATCCAACAGGATGGACCAGAGTAAAAGTCGATGGAGGGCCTGAAATTATTTACCATGATTTAATCAATAGTAATGAAACCTTAAGTTTAGTAATTTCTGATGTAAATAAAGAGGTTCAATTAGAGCAATTAGGAAGCGCAGGTGAAGTAGGTCAAACATTAATTGATAAAGTCATTGCCCCTGAAGGTTCAGGTAGAGAGGTAAAACTTTTAAATTCCAACATGAGGGAGTCATCTAATCATATTTTCTATGATTTAGAGTATTCTTTAATTTTAAATGATAAGGCCAGACACGAATTAGCTACTGTCGTAATTGATAGAGGAACACTTTATACTTTCGCTATAGGAACAAATGAAGAAAGATGGGGTAAAGTTGATGGCATGTTTAATAATGTAATTCAATCATTTAACTTCTTAATATAGTTTAAATTTATATACTAAATTCCTACCTGAACATTCCATAAATCAGAGTATATTTTGTTCTGATCTAATAGTCTTTCATGTTTTCCGCTTTCAACTAATTTACCTTTATCAATAACAACAATATTATCCGCATTTTTTATAGTGCTTAATCTATGAGCTATTACTATTGTTGTTCTTTCTTTGGTGATTTTAGATAATGATTTTTGAATTAAAGCCTCTGTTTCATTATCAACTGAGGCTGTAGCTTCATCTAATATCAATATTGGTGCATCTTTTAAAACAGCTCTCGCCAAGGCAATCCTTTGACGTTGTCCGCCTGAGAGCCTTTGGCCCCTTTCCCCCACTATAGTTTTATAACCATCTGATAATTGTTCAATAAATTTATGAGCTTCCGCAATCTTTGAAGCTTTAATTATATCTTTAAGACTTGGGTTGATTGAGCCATAAGCAATATTTTCTTGTACACTGCCATGAAATAAATAGGTTTCTTGACTTACTAAAGAAATACACTTTCTTAAATCCCTCAAATTTATTTCTTTAATAGAAATGCCATCCAGGGTTATTAAACCATTATTACTATCATAAATCCTAAGGAGTAATTTTATTATGGTACTTTTCCCAGAACCTGTTAAACCAACAATTCCTAATGTTGAGTTTTTTTCAATTTTGAAATTTATGTTTTTTAAAGTTAAATCTCGTCCAGGATAATTAAAATTTACATTATTAAAAATAATTTCTCCTTTGATATCTTTAGGTTTAATTTTAATTTTCCCATCTTTAATTTTTATAGGCGTATCTATGAGATCAATTACTCTATCTATTGAAGCCATAGATCTCTGAAAATCATCTAAAACATGCCCCAAAGTAGTTAAAGGCCATAATAATCTTTGTGTAATAAAGACTAAAAAACTATAAGTTCCTACATCAAGTGTCTTATTCCAAGTTTGGAAACCTCCAATTAATAGAATCGCTATAAAAGCAAATAAGATTGCAAATCTTATAAGAGGGATAAAAGCAGAGGATAATTTTATTGCAGCTTTGTTACTTCTTTGATAATCGAGACTTTCTTTATTTAATCTATTTAGTTCCCATTTTTCTTTAGTAAAACTTTTTATGGTTAGAATTCCACTTAAATTATTATTAAGTCTTGATGCCAATAGTCCAGCTTTATTTCTAACATCTCTATATTTTGGAGCAAGCTTCCTCTGAAATTTAATTGATCCTAAAAATATAATTGGGATAGGAAAGAAAGCAAATAAAGCGATTTTTGGAGCGACAAAAATCATAGTGCCCCCAATTATTAAAACAGTTATAAATAACTGAATAATCTGATTAGCCCCTTGGTCTAGAAATCTCTCTAGTTGATTTATATCATCATTCAAAATAGATAATAGCCTTCCAGTATTATCATTCTCAAAAAAATCCATATCTAATTCTTGGATATGCTCATATGCTTTTATTCTTAATTTATGCTGCGATAGCTGAGCCAAATTTCTCCATAAAATCGAATATAAATATTCAAAGGAGGATTCACCAGACCAAACTATTCCTGAAGCAAATGCAAGAAAAATCAATTGTGCTGGAACTTCTTTTATTCCAAAACCAGCAATCCATGAATTCTGTTCCTTAACAACAATATCCACCGCAAGACCAATTATTACAGGGGGAGCTAAATCTAATATTTTATTAATTATGGAACTAAGAAAAGCAAAAAATAGTAACCTTCTTTCTTCAATCAGATTTAAATAAAGTCTAATTATTGGATTTTGATTGTTCTTAGACCTCATAAAAATAATAATTAAATTTTTCTATAAAGATTTAAATTTTCTTTAGTTTCTAATTTACATTTTGTTTTTTGCATCTTGATGACTTGCAGTTTGCATAAATTCTTCGTAGTAACAATCACAGGTTTTATTCGCAATTTCTTCACTATATATCATTTCTGCTTTCATCATCTCTTCTTTGACACTCTGAAGACAAAATAATTTTATGATTGAATTTTGTTTCGTTTGAGCTAAATAATAACTATTAAATGAGTTGACTATTATTATCAGATTCACAAAAATAAAGAATTTATATTTGCTAGCTTTCATTCTCTGTCCTTAATTTCTGACTTTAATTTTTTTTAATTTATTTTTAGTTTCTCTATGCAGATCTCTGGGTAAATCTACCAAACTGTAATCATTAAAAATCTGTATCTTACCTATGGATCTACCATTTATATTAGTTGAATTACAGATTGAGGATATAATATTTGCAACTCTAACCCCATCAAATTTACCAAAGTTAAATTTATAGGTCTCAAAAGAATCATTTTGATAATTATTTCTTCTATTCGAATTTCTCATACGATTATTCCCATTTCTGTTAAATCTATTTCGATCAGTATTATTTTGTTTATTAATCCAAGAATCATCTTCATTAACAAAAAATGATTTATTACCTATTACTAAATTAATCGCCGCCATCGCAATATTTGAGTCATCCATAGAGTATTTTTCTTTTAAATTATCTAATACATCAATAATCAAAGCTTTATTTTCTTCATTTTCATCTTTAGCTAAAGAACTATCATTAACTTTATTTATAAGTTTATCCAACCTTTTTTCATTTATTATTTTATTACTTGGTATATTAATTTCTTCAATCTTGGTTCTTGTTGAGTTTTCTAAGTTTCTTAGGAAATGTTTTTCTCTTTGATTAACAAATAAAATCGCTTCACCTGATCTGCCTGCCCTTCCAGTTCTTCCAATTCTATGAGTATATGTTTCCTTGTCAAAAGGAAAATCATAATTAACAACAAGTTTTATCCTCTCAACATCTAATCCTCTAGCTGCGACATCAGTTGCAACAAGGATATTAATAAATCCTTTTTTTAACCTATCTACAGTATTTTCTCTTTGATTTTGAGGTATATCTCCATTAAGTACTGCCACGGTATGACCTGAATTCTCTAAAGCTTCAGCTATTGAAGTAGTGAGTAGTTTTGTCCTCACAAAAATAATTACTCCCTCATTATTAAGTTCTAATATTCTTTTTAAAGCATCTAACTTATGATGCCTTTGTACATATAGAAATTTTTGCGAAATTAATTGAGTTTCTTTTTTGACACTTTTGATTAATATTTCAGCGGGATCATTTAGATATTTTTTAGCTATATTTCTTATCTCACTAGGCATTGTTGCTGAAAACAATACCATCTGCTTATTTTCCGGAAGTTGATCTATTATCCATTCAATATCTTCAAGAAAACCCATATTTAACATTTCATCTGCCTCATCTAAAACAAGACAATTAATATCTTTAATTTTAAAAGTCCCTTGCCTTATATGATCCATTATTCGACCTGGGGTCCCAACTACTACGTCAACTTTTCTTTTTAATGCAGAAATTTGATTTCGATAGTCGGTACCTCCATATATTGCAACCGTCTTAAAATTACTAGATTCAGAACTATAACTTTTAAAAGATTCTGCCACTTGTGTTGCTAATTCTCTTGTAGGAGTCATAACTAAAACCTTGGCATTTAATTCTTTATTATCTGAAAGTTTTTCTATTAATGGTAATGCGAAAGCTGCAGTCTTTCCTGTTCCTGTTTGTGCTTGGCCTAGTAAATCCCTGCCTAACATTAGTTCCGGAATTGCAGCTTTTTGGATAGGAGTTGGATTTTTATATCCTTTACTTCTTAACGAATTTAAGATCGATTGATTAAACCCAAAACAGAGAAATCCATTCTCATTTCCTTTCGATACGTCCAATGGTTGAGATTCAATTTCTTTTTTGTTCTCTAAATTCTTGAACTCAAGTAGGGAAGAATCTTCATTCTGAGATTTTTCCTGCTCACTACCAAGAGAGTTAATATCTTTTTTTAAAGCCATTTTAAATGCCTAATAATCTTCTGATTAGGCATTCAACAAATATCTAAATTAACTTAAATTGTTGATTAGCCTTACAGAGCCGAATTATTAATCTAACATCTTGGGGTTAAGATATTTCTAATTTTTCAAAAATAAAATTTAATTTAAATAATATACATCTAAAAATTTTTTCGCTCTTGTAACAGCAGTATAAAATAACCTTCTTTCAAAATTATCTCTGCAAAAAATATTTTCATTATATTTTTTACCTTTTACAGCATATTGATTTCTTCTATACTCTTGGGACCACAAAATGCTTACTTTTTCAGATTCACTTCCTTGAGATTTATGTATAGTAATGGCTATTGCTGGCACAACATTTTCTAAATTAGATGGATCAATTAATGCGACAATTTCTTCGTTATTATCATTAAATTTTCTAAAGAGAAATTTTCTATTATTTTTTAAACCTATAAGTACTCCTATATCCCCATTTGACAATCCAAGTTCATTATTATTTTTTGTACACATGATGGGAACACCCTCTTTAAGAGTTTTAAGGTCGTAGGGTTTTTTTTGACCAAAAACAATTTCATTTAAAT
>CACBVE010000033.1 GCA_902542595.1 uncultured Prochlorococcus sp. | reverse complement strand
CTCCCAAAAAACATAAATTTCTAATAAATTCGGACTAACTATTAATCCCATCATTGAACTACTGAACAATGCTAGATATGTAAAAAATCTGACATAACCTTTGTCATGCGCCATATAACCATGAGAATAAATCATCACCAGCAACGTTATAGTCGTTACAAGAGCAAGCATTACACTACCTAAAGGGTCAAGTACAAAACCCATCGGGATTGTAAAATCCCCAGCACTAGCCCATACAAATAATTTTTCTACGGATTGATAACCATTAACTTGTTCAATCAGAGCTTTGTAACTAATTACTGCAGAAATGCCAACAAAAGAGATAAGACCTACAGAAACAATTTCTCTAGAATTATTAATTTTCTTGTTAATACTTATTAGTCCTAAACCAGAAAGCACTGCTCCAATAAGTGGGAAAACAGGAATTAACCAGGCAATTTCTGAAGCTTGAGGCATGTTTTAAAAAAACTTATATTTAAGATTTTAAACTGTCAATTGAAAAATTCAGACAAAAATGATGAATTAAATGTTTTAACAGCAATATTTATATATTGATGAGACCACCAAAGTACTCCTATTGCAATTAATATTCCAAATTGAGATAACCTAAAAAATTCTTTAATCTTAAATTCTTGCCTCCCCTCAAGTATCGCCATGAAGGGGATTATGGAAGTATTTTTTTTAAAATTTTCAAATTCTTCTCCAAATCTATTTGTTAATCTCTTGTCACCATGCCAGATTGCAAAAAGATGATGCAAAACTAAGCCAATAGAAGTTATTAATGTGAATGATGTACCAATCCATAAAGTATGAGCAATACACCAAATTATCTGACCAAATGCTTGAGGGTGTCTTGTAATTCGCATTATCCCAGTTCCATAGATTCGTACTTTAGGTTTTAAAACCGAAGGAATTTCCAGCAAATTGTAAGTTGCGGGATATAAAAATAAAAAACTTATTGCAGTTAAGAACCAAACGACCATAAAAACAAAATTATTGCCCTGTAAATTCCATAATCTGATTCCGTCATATCTATGAGCCAAAAAATAACTGATCAAGATAATTGCAGATGGCAAACTTAAAAAAACAAAACATAACCTCCATAATCTCGGACCCATAATAGATTCTGCTTTGATTCTTAACGCAGCTCCCCCACTATGAATTACCGCAAAAATCAAAATCAAAAGTAAGATGATTAGGGAAGTTTTATGAGTCTCCATATATTTAAATTATTGAAATAATTTTAATTCTTAACAAGAATGCTGATAAGCATTAGAATTATAATTAAATGTAGGCATAATAGATGCCAGAATTACCTTTTACACTCGACCAATTAAGAATATTAAAAGCAATAGCAGCTCAAGGAAGTTTTAAAAAAGCTGCAGATCTCCTATATGTAACCCAACCTGCTGTAAGTTTACAAATACAAAATTTAGAAAAACAACTTGAAATTACAATTTTCGACAGAGGTGGTAGAAAAGCTTTATTAACTGAAGCAGGAAGACTACTCCTTGAGTATTGTGAACGCATTTTGAATCAATGCGACGAAGCTTGTAAAGCTATAGAAGATTTAAACAGTTTAAAGGGTGGAACCCTTGTCATTGGAGCTAGTCAAACAACAGGAACTTATTTAATGCCTAGAATGATAGGCCTATTCAGACAAAAATATCCTGATGTATCAGTTCAACTTCAAGTCCATAGCACTAGAAGAACTGGCTGGAGTGTTGCAAACGGACAAATTGACTTAGCAATTATTGGAGGCCAGCTTCCAAGCGATTTAGAAAATTTACTACAAGTTATTCCATATGCAACAGATGAATTAGCACTGGTTTTACCAACTAGACACCCATTATCTAACAAAAAAGAACTTTTAAAAGAAGATTTATACAAACTAAATTTTGTAACGCTTGACTCTCAATCCACGACAAGAAAAGTTGTTGATAAGCTGCTCCAAGATTCTGGACTTGATAATCAAAGATTAAAAATTGAGATGGAACTTAATTCTCTTGAAGCAATTAAAAATGCAGTGCAATCAGGTCTAGGAGCTTCTTTTTTACCAGTTGTTTCAATTGAAAGAGAACTTGCGGCAGGAACAATCCACAAAGCTTTTATCTCTGATTTAGAAGTTAAAAGAGAACTTAAATTAATTACTAATCCATCAAGATATACTTCAAGAGCATCAGAAGTATTTAAGAAAAATATTCTGCCTCAATTTGCTAGTTCAGATAGCCCATTAAGACAAATGTAAACATCATCAGAACTGAATCGCTTCTTTATTAATTCCTACTCCGCCATCTTCGGCTTGACCATCACCTTTGATTATAAATTTATTTTCATTGACATCAGTCTGATAAACGCATTTAACTATCGGCTTATCTCTTATAGATCCAATATATGCAAAAGTATTCATTCTTTGCTTACATTCTCTAACATCTTCATTACTGATAGCCCCTTGTTTTTGTAAAACTGTCCAATTCTCTCTTCTAATTACGCAACCTGGCTGGAGAGCTGGTTGTGTCACAAAACTCGTGGAGGGATTCAAAGTTGTGTACATTTCAACATCAATTACAAAGGCGCTCGCACCCCATTGTCTACAAAATTCAGGATCAGGAACAGCCATATCTAATTGTTGTTGACTAGCTATATTTCCCTGTCCGCCATCAGTTGTACTAGTAATAGCACTACCAATACCAACACCCAAAATTAATACTCCCGCTAGAACAGCAATGGTTCCTGTACTAAAGTTGATCTTTTGTTCAGAAGAAGCAGCTGGAAGTCTACTGTTTCTTTGTGAATAAGGATCCATATCTCTCTCATTCGAGGAATAATAGCTTCTATTTGAGGCTCTTCTCGGCCTTCTATTTGAGGGTGGTCTATTCACAGCACTTCATTTGTCTTTGGTAAACCCATCGAATAATTCATTACTCTACAATCAGGGTTATAGCTTAATTGCCCATTTTGAAGCAAAAATTTAATTAAACCTTCAATTTCTGATCCAATTTTACGAAGTTCATAATCATCTAAATCTTTTCCTGCTCTCTCTTTTATCAATTCATTAAATTTCTCGTTTATTTTGTTCAAAGAGTCTTCATTCCAAATAAATTCATTATCTGGATCTAAATCAAGAGTAAGTTTGTTTGGATGAAACTTTAATTCTTCATCAACTACTTCTGCAGTGAAAATTCTTACATGTCGAGTAGTTGATTTTAAAAGCATTTTTTCCATAATTTTACGAAATAATCAACGAAAAAAACTATAATGTTCTAACTTTAATGTAGCTTATTAGTAAGTGTTAATTTATTTCTTGATTTAATAATGCGTGTTGTAATTGCTGGTGCAGGTTTAGCAGGCTTATCTTGTGCTAAATATCTTGTTGATAACGGTCACATTCCTATCCTTCTCGAAGCTAGAGATGTTTTAGGGGGAAAGGTCGCAGCATGGAAAGATGATGATGGAGACTGGTATGAAACTGGTTTACACATATTTTTTGGTGCCTATCCAAATATGTTGCAACTTTTCAAAGAACTAGATATTGAAGATAGACTGCAATGGAAAAGCCATTCAATGATTTTTAACCAGCCATCAGAGCCTGGAACTTATAGTAGATTTGACTTTCCCGATATTCCAGCACCTGTAAATGGTGTTTCAGCAATCTTAAGCAATAATGATATGCTTTCATGGAACGAAAAGATCCTTTTTGGATTAGGTCTGGTTCCTGCAATGTTAAGAGGCCAAAAATATCTTGAAAAATGCGATTCCAAATCATGGACAGATTGGCTTAAAGAACACAACATTCCTGAAAGAGTTAATGACGAAGTTTTTATAGCCATGAGTAAAGCTTTAAACTTTATTGGTCCAGATGAAATATCATCTACAGTTTTATTAACGGCACTAAACAGATTTTTACAAGAAAAAAATGGTTCAAAAATGGCTTTTCTTGATGGAGCCCCTCCAGAAAGACTTTGCCAACCAATGGTTGAATATATTAAAGCTCGTGGAGGAGAAGTTCATATGAATAGTCCTTTGAGACAAATCAACCTTAACGAAGACAGTACTGTCAAAAGTTTTACTATTGCTTCCTTAGATGAAAATGAAAAGAAAGATCTTACTGCCGACGCTTACGTTAGTGCTATGCCTGTAGATCTCTTTAAATTAATGATTCCTAAACAATGGAAAGGCCTAGATGCTTTCTCTAAATTAGATGGTTTGAATGGTGTACCAGTCATTAATATTCATCTGTGGTTTGATAAAAAATTAACAGATATTGATCATTTACTCTTTAGTAGATCACCTCTTCTAAGCGTTTATGCAGATATGAGTATTACATGCAAAGAATACGAAGATCCAAACAGATCAATGCTTGAATTAGTTTTTGCGCCTGCAAAAGACTGGATAGATAAGAGTGATCAAGAAATCATTGATGCAACTATGGAAGAATTAAAAAAATTATTCCCAACACATTTCATAGGTGATGATAAGACAAAATTAAGAAAATACAAAGTAGTCAAAACTCCAAGATCCGTTTATAAAGCAGTTCCTGGATGCCAAGAGTTCAGACCTGACCAAAAATCTCCCATAAAGAATTTCTTCTTAGCTGGAGATTATACAATGCAAAAATATTTAGCATCCATGGAGGGGGCAGTTTTAAGTGGTAAATTATGCGCAGAATCTATTAATAAAGAGTTTTCCAAAACATCTCAAAATGTTTCTTAAAAACATTTTAAGTATTTAAAATTCAGCTAAAACTTTTTGAAAAATTCAATTTCTCAACTTAATGAAGCATATGAGATATGCCGCAAAGAAACCCAACGATGGGCTAAGACTTTTTATTTAGGAACTCTCCTTCTTCCACTAAAAAAAAGGAGGGCTATATGGGCTATTTATGTATGGTGTAGAAGAACAGATGAAATAATGGATAGCCTAGAAGCTTCAACTAAATCGCAAAATGAACTATCGGATAATTTAGATGAATGGGAAGAAAATACAAAGCAAGTATTTAAAGGAAATATTAAATCAGAATTAGATGCCGTTCTGTTAGATACTATCGAAAAATACCCGCAAAGTATTCAACCTTATTTAGACATGATAGATGGTCAAAGAATGGATCTTAGTAAATTTAGATACAAAGATTTTGATGAATTAAAACTCTATTGTTATAGAGTAGCAGGGACTGTTGGCTTAATGACACAGAATGTCATGGGGATTGATAGCGCTTATACATCTGCGCCATGGAGCACCAAGCCTGATCCTTCTGAAGCAGCTATTGCTTTAGGAATAGCTAATCAATTAACAAATATATTAAGAGACGTCGGAGAAGATAGACAAAGAGGTAGAATTTATCTTCCACAAGAAGATATTGAAAAATTTAATTATTCTGAAGAAGAACTTTTAAAAGGTGTAATCAATAATCAGTGGAAAGAGCTTATGAACTTTCAATTAAAAAGAGCTCGAGATTGGTTCCAAAAGTCCGAAGAGGGGATAAGATGGTTATCCTCTGATGCGAGATGGCCGGTTTGGACTTCTCTACGTCTCTATAGAGGAATACTAGATTCTATTGAAAAGTTAGATTACGACGTTTTTAATAACAGAGCTTTTGTGAAGAAATCTGTGAAAGCTTTTGAGATTCCAATATCTTTTTTGATCTCTAGAATCAAGTAACTAAACAGGTGACTTCTGATTAGCTAACAAATCCTTTAACTTAGATAATTCTCCAGCCCATCTTGGATCTGGTGCTTCAAGATTTGGAGCGTCACTATGAACAATTTTCTTGAAATTTTTTCTCTTCTTATTTTTGTTTAAGTTTCCGCTATTTCGTTTATTGGAGCTAGAATCTTTCTTTTCTGAAAGCTCAACTCTTAATTTTGAACCATTAAAATCAAAGCCGTTTAATTTCTGAATTAATAGATCAGCGTTCTCTTGCTTGTTTGTTGTGGCGAAACCAAACCCCCTGCACTCCTTAGTTTCCTTATCTAATACTGCTTTAAATCTAATAGAATCAGAAACTGATTTTAAAATCTTATCAAATTCTTTTGGATTAAATCCTTCTGGTAAGTTGCCAATGTAGATGCGAATACTCATAAATTTTTAAAATGATTTTTGAAGTCTGAACTTCTAAACAAAACTAAGCTATGTGTATTTAATCACATTTTGGCGCATTTTGTTTGATCCATTGCTTCGCTTTATAAATAGCTTCATCAAAATTATTCAATCTTTTGTATGCAAGCTCCCTTGAAAGGTACTGTAGAAGCTCTCCTAAGATAGGCCCATCCTTAATTTTTAAATTTTTTTTTATTACATCGCCATTTAGCAAATTCGAAGGATGAAATAATTTATCATCATTATCACGCCATCTTTTTAGCCAATCTAAGTGCAAATTTTGAGGCAAATAAAAAATAAAAGATGGAAGAAAGTTCTCTAATTCTTGATGTAATTTAAATCTATCTTTTTCACTTAATTGAACGATATTTTTGTTCTGCAAAAAAAGGTGCCATTTGCGCAATAACTTAGTTTTTGCAATTTCATCTTTACTAAATTTAAGTTTCTCAAGAGATACTACATCTAAAATTTGCCCAGTAAAAAATAATGGTAAAAACTTCTCTTTTTCCGCCTGATTAAGTTCTTCATAATTAATTTTCTTTAAATCCAAAAAAAAAGGATCTTTATATAAATTATCAGAACCAAATATATTCAAATTTTTTAATAACATTACGGCATCAAGCGCATTGGCCCCATTTACTATTTTCTGTATTTCATAATTAATTCTTTCTTTAGCAACAAGATACAATTTCTCTTTATTTTTTTTTATAAAAGAAACTAAATTTAGATCAATTTTAAAATTCAATTCTGATACAAATCTAAAACATCTTAATATTCGTAAAGGATCATTCAGTAAATTTATTTCTGAGCGAGTCCTAAGCAAAGAAGACTCTAGATCTTTTAAACCGTTGAATGGATCAAACAAACACCTCTTATCAAATAAAAAAGCAATTGAATTGATCGAAAAGTCCCTAGCACTCAAATCGCCTTCAATCGTGCATGAAACCTGATTAGCAATATCAATATAAACTTTATCAAAAATAATTCTAATCACTTCTCTTTTTTTATCTAATATTATAAATTTAGATCCAATATTTTCTGCAATCTTTTTACCAATTTCAATTGCGTTTAAAGGTACCACAATATCAACATCTACCTGTTCAGTTACTCTTCCCAAAATAATATCCCTTATGTAACCACCAACCAAATATGACCCTGTAGGTAAAAAAGGTAGGATAGTACTCCAATTATGAATTTTTATTCTTGTTTCTAATTCACCAATTATTAGTGTATGATCGGTGAGAATGTTGCATTTCATTTTATTTATTAATTATGTGCATATGCATCAACTGTAAATGGGTTGATAGATGTATCACGTATCATGATGTTGAAAATAATCATGATGCTGATCATATTTGTGATGTTCCTGATTTTAAAGCAAAAAATCCATTCATTCACGTCAACATAGTTCAAGATGAAAATGGTGATTACAAAACTGATTGGGATGTACAATCTTGTGAAAGTTTTGTAAATGAATTTGGTAAATGGTCTAAATGTAATCCAGGCATAGAATTGCCTGTTTAAAGCTAATAGATGAATCATAATCAAGAACGAAGACAAAATTACCCTACATTAGTGATTCATAGCACAGATAATTCTTTTGGTTTTGGATATAGAAAAAACAATAATGTTAAATGTGATGAATTATTTATAAAGAAATTTGATAATGACTTATGTAACAACTTAATTTGTGATTTTGATAAATTCATTTCCAAAGAAAATTTACAGAAAGTCAAGAAGATCTCTGTTAGTACAGGGCCTGCAAATTTTAATGCTTCGAGACTTATTGTAGTATTAGCAAGAACTATTTCACAACAAATTAATTGTCCTTTAGATGGTTTTAGTGCATTTGAAATAATGGCAAAAAGAATTTCAAAAAAAAATAATATCTTTAAAAAAAAGCAATCATTCTGGATTTACAAAAAATTAAAACGAAAGGGATTCATTGCAGGTAAATACGAAATTTGTCATACAGAACAAAAAGATGCGGATCTATTCATTAGGGAAGCAGTTTTACCAAAAGTTATTAAAGAATTTGAGAGTAAAGAACTTTTTTTTGAGGCTAATTTTGAAGATAAGGATGATTTAAGAGAACTATT
>CACBVE010000032.1 GCA_902542595.1 uncultured Prochlorococcus sp. | reverse complement strand
CTTCTCTAAAAAAAGTGGAGAGAGGAACTGAAGGAGGAATAAGTATAGAAGGAACATTAGCTAGTATTTTGGGATCAATATTTATGACTTTTATAATGCTCTGTCTATCAATTATTTCTACAAAATATCATTTTATAGTTGTTGTAGTTTCTGGATTCTTGGCAACACTTTCTGAAAGTATTATTGGTGCTAAATTTCAAAACAAATATAAACTTAGTAATGAATTGGTAAATGCTATTCAGACAAGTATCGCTTCTGCTATTGCTATCTTTGCTTTTATTTTATATTCATATTTTTTAAATTAAAAATATTTGAAAAGACCTAGGATTCCTTCCATTTTGTAAGAATCTCCCAGCTCTTCAGTCTTTGGAAAAGCCAGAAATGTCCTTGGGAATTTAGATGAATTCCATCATGCGTAATCCAATTTTTACTCCTCTTATCAGAGTACATTTCTCTAAAAGTAGGCAGAAATGGGACATTCTGATTTAGGCATACTTCCTCCATTCTCCTTTCATAAGAATTGCAAAAATCATTTGAGTACCATAGACATCCTGCGAAAGGCATTTTGCTTTCGTCAACAGGTGTCAGACCAATAACAAAGACATTTGTTTGAGAGCTCATTTCATTAATTAGCCTCTCCAATCCATATTCAAATCCATCTATATCTAATTGATGTCTTCCGTTTTTCTGACCAATTGCTGCAGTATCGTTAAGACCTACATTTAGTAGGATTGCTTTAGGTTTATTTCTTCTCGTTTCTCCTCTAGATGACCATTCTTTTTCCCATCTAGATGAAACTTTTTCTATCCCATCTCCCCTAACGCCAAGTTGATAAATAACTGGCCCATTATGGTTATTACACCAATCTTTTCTAAGCCTCTCACACCATCCACCACCCTCATTATCTCCCCATCCATAAACTGAGCTATCTCCAATAACAACTAGCTGTTTTGGTAAACTAATCACTATAACCGGAAGAAAAATAATTACTTGATTTAAAAAATTATTCTTACAAATCAAGTTAAACTATTTTTGATTTTACCATTTATGAATTCGCCAACTATTGCGATGGAGCTATAAGCTATCAAAACAATGGTAACTTCTTGCCATGCGAAGGAACTTAGTGATTCTTGCAATTGCCAACCTAGACCAACACTTCCAATAATCCCCACAATTGCAGTTTCTCTAATAATAATGTCAGATCTATAAGCGCAATATGCCAAGTAACTTTTTGCTTGTTGAGAAAATAAACCTAAAAGCCAACAAGTCTTTTTTGAGATTCCTAGAGATTTCATTGCAATATAATTTCTCCTGTCTTGGTTATCTAGATTTGCAACAAGTAATTTGAATGTAATGCCAGCGTTGTGAAGACCTAATGTTAAGGCTGCTAAAGATAAAGAAGGATTATTAAAAGTTAATAGAATTAGAAGTATTAAAGGTGTAGGTATTAAACGTAATAAAAGTGCAAAAAATTTTATAAAAATTTTAGAAGTATTGTTGTTAAAAATTCCTATTACTAATGGAGGTAAACTAATTACGATTCCTGTTGCTAAAAGACTTAAGATTATTGTTTCTAATATAAGTTTCAAGAAATCAAATAATTCTAAATCTGGGCTTGATTGATATAGAAGAATAACAGAATTAAAATTTTCAAAATTATTATTAAAAATAAAATAAAGAAAATATGAAAAAGAAAATAAAATTGTTATGAAAAAAACTGCAATAAAAGAAATAGATAGGATTTTATTTGTAGTTTTGAATTTTATTTTTTTGAATATTAATCCAGAAAGAATTATCAAAACTGCTAAGGACCATAAATAAGTCCATAACTCTCTAAAATTCAAAGTTTGGAAAGATAAAAAAATACTGGTACCTATTCCTCCAATCCCAAAAAGTCCTAAAATCACCGTACTTCTTATTGAACACTCTAATCGATATAAACCAAAGTTTTTAAATGTATTTATTATTGGATTCCATATTAAAGTTATTAAAGAAGAAAATTTAGGTGCATTTATTTGATTTATAGATTCAAAACTTTTGTAGTCTATAGTTTCTAATTGTTCAGCAAAAACTTTTGAATTTACAGCAATATAAGGGATACATATAGCTATTATTCCTATTGAAAAGTTTATTCCATATATTTGCATTAATAGTATTCCCCATACTACTTCATGAATAGATCTAATTATTGTTAGAAAAAACCTTATTATGCGGTAGAAAAAATTTGGAATTTTAAAGATTTTATAAAAAATATTTGAGGATAATATTCCAAAAATTGCTCCAAAAATAATACTTACTAACCAACTAAAAAAACTAATTAAGATAGTTTCATTTAATCGATTAATTACTGTAATAATAATTTCATTATCGATCTTGGGATTAAAAGCAGAAATTACGAATTCTTGGAATAATTTAAATCCTCCAAAATGAATATTGTTTATTAATTGATACCCTAGAGGTATGCACACCAAAATTGGAAGAAAAGATAATGAGGTATAGTTTAATCTTAATTTTTTCAACTAATTAAATATTTTGTCTAAATGAAGCTTCTTTAAGTTATTTCTCTTGATATTGAAAAAAATTTTACCATCCTTTATGCCAATAACTTTATCGAAGTCGTTCAGCAAATCTAATCTATGTAATGCAACTAATGCCGTTTTTGTGGATTTTTTTGTAATACTTTTATCTACATTTTCTAGCAGCAGGTTTTTAATTATTGTTATCAATTTGGGATCTAAATTATTAAAAGGCTCATCCGCAAGTAATATATTCGATCCTTGAATTAATGATCTAGCTATAGCCACCCTTTGTTTTTGGCCCCCAGATAGGTTTCTGATTTTTTTGTCGTAAATAGAGTTATGAAGTCTACATAATTGCATATATTTATGCGCCTTCTTAAAAGAACTCATATTTAGTAAATTTTTTAAAGAGAAATAAAAATTGTTTTCCGCTAGTAGTCCACAATTAACATTTTGTTCTGCGGAGAGATCGTCTATTAATCTTAAATCTTGCCAAATAGTTGTTATCTTGCTTTTCTGCTTTCTATCTAATTCCTCGAAACTTTTATTGAATAATTTAACCTCACCTTGAGTTGGCTTTACAGTGCCGTTAAGTACTGATATAAGTGTAGTTTTTCCTGAACCGCTTTTACCTAAAAGTGCAATTTTCTCCCCTGAATTTATTTTTAAATTTATTTTATTTAGGATCAGATTATTTTTGTATTTATAAGATATATTTTTTAATTCTAATAGAGTGTTATTCATCTAATTTTATTTAATTTCCTCCCGATATACTCTATATTTTTATATTGTTTTGTTTCTGCATTTATAAATCTTTTTGCATTGAACATATCTAATATCTGTTTATGTGATTTTTGCTTTATATCTAAATTTAGAATTACTGATTTTAGTTCGTTTGTAAACCCTTCCCCGAACCTATTTTCAAGATCCCCTTGAGCTAACCAATGATAGTCAACATATTTTGGGGTGATCCAGAATAATTCTAAATTACTTGTTCTTTTGGAATTATTTTTAAGATTGTTTTCCCAAACTTGTTTATTTAAAGCTCCAGCATCAAATGCCCCGCTATTAACTAAAGCTATAGTGGCATCATGACTTCCACTAAAACCTGCTTTTTTTCCTTTAAAGTGTTTTATTTCTACCCCTGCTTGATTTAAAAAATATTCTGGCATTAATCTTCCAGAAGTTGAGTTTTCAGAGCCAAAAGTAAATCTTAAATTCTTTAGTTTTTTAAGTCCTTTAATGTTTGAAATTGAGTCAAGTTCTAAATTTTTGTTTACTATAAAAACACTTTTAAATTCCTTATCGATATCTCTTTGAGCTATGACAATTGAATTAGGAGTTTGTAATCTTGCTTGAGTACCTGATAAACCGCCAAACCAAACCAAATCTAAATCTTTAGTTCTAAATCCAGTTACTGCTGCAACATAATTAATCACAGGAATGTATTTGACTTCCACATCAAGTTGTTTGGATAATTCTTTTGAAAATAAATTAAATCTTTTATCCAAAACATCTTGGTTTTGATCAGGTATTGCTCCAACTTTTAAAACTTTGGGATTTGAAAATACAGGCGACGAAAAGATAGAAAATAATAGAGATGAACTTAGTATGAGATTTTTTAAATTAAACATTTTTAGATCAGAATTAATAATATTCAGATATTGCTTTTTCAAGCCTTTTTAGTCCATCTTTTATTTTTTCCTCTGAAGCTGCACAAGAAATTCTTATACATTCGTCATCTCCGAAAGCCATTCCAGGAACTACAACTAATCCGTAATCTTGAAGAGCTTTATTACAGAAATCAACAGAAGTAATTGAGGTGTTAGGTAATCTTGGGAATGCATAAAATGCTCCATTAGGTTCTTCAATATAAATACCATTTATATTTTTAAGAGTCTCATAGAGAAGACTTCTTCTTTGATCATAATGGCTATTTATTATTGAGAAAAACTCATTATTAATTTTTAAAGCCTCTAAAGCTCCTTTTTGAACAAAAGAGCAAACATTACTTGTACTTTGACTTTGTAATGCTGACGATGCTTTTATTACATCTTTGGGACCTGCTAAATAACCTATCCTCCAGCCAGTCATAGCCCATCCTTTGGCAAATCCATTTATTATAAAAATCCTATCCTTTAAGTCATTCGCTAGCGTAGACAAACTATAGTGTTTAAATTCTTTTTTAAGGATTAGTTCGTAAATCTCATCAGAAAGAATATTGATATTTGGATTTTCTCTGGCTATATCGGCAATTTGCAATAATTCTTCCTTTGACATAACTCTTCCAGTAGGGTTATTGGGAGAATTAATAATTATAAATTTAGTTTTTGAAGAAATTTTAGACTTCAAATCTTTTATATTTATTTTAAATCCATCTTCAGCAGAAGAATTTGTAAAGATTGGGTCCCCACCCGCCAACCTAACCATCTGGGGATAACTTAACCAGTATGGAGAAGGAATAATAACTTCGTCACCAGCATTTAACAAAACTTGGAAAAGATTATATATTGCTTGCTTAGCACCATTTGTGACCATTACATTTTCAAATTCAATATTTAAATTGTTTTGAATTTGAAGTTTATTTGCAATTGCTTTTCGGAGATCTAAATTGCCCGCAGCGGGGCCGTACTTTGTAAATCCATCAAATATAGCTTTACTTGTAGCCTCAATAACTTCTTTTGGGGCATCAAAGTCAGGTTCACCTGCACTTAAATTACAGATATCTACTCCTTCAGCAGATAATTGATTTGCTTTAGCACTTATCTGCAATGTAAGAGAAGGCTCAATTGAAAGTGCCCTTTCAGATAAATTAACTTGACTCATTGACTTATAACTTTTCAAATATGACTTTTAATAATGACAAATGCATAAATTAACAATAAGTAAAAGTATCACAAAATGGTTTAATTTAGTTCATTTTCTTAATCTATTTTATTTTCTTGTTTTAAGTTCTTAAGATAAAAAATAACTAAAGTTTTTTTTTTCCGTGAAAAGATTAGTTATTGGAAGAGGAAGTGTATTTGCAGATTTGTTAATAATTGGTGAGGCCCCTGGAGCACAGGAAGACTTAGAAGGAAAACCTTATGTGGGTAAATCTGGTAAGTTATTAAACGAATTATTGATTAAAGCTGGGATTGACTATGAAGAGGATGTTTATTTTTGTAATGTAATTAAATGTCGTCCACCAAATAATAGAAAACCCACTACTAAAGAAATTAATATTCATAAACCTTGGTTATTACAACAAATAAAACTAGTAGATCCAAAATTTATAGTTCTTACTGGTTCTACTGCCATGAGAGCTATTTTAGAAGTTAAAGATCCTATAAGTAATTTAAGGGGTCAATGGATTAAAAAAGATGGAAGAGAAATTATGGTAATTTTTCATCCATCTTATTTGTTGAGATTTCCTTCAAAAAAAAGCAATAAACCCTACCATATAACTCTAAAAGATTTAGAGAATGTAGGTGGTAAACTATATGCTTTATAATTTAGAGAATCCTTTTGAATATCAAGAATTTTAATGTCATTAACTCAACCAAAAGAGGTTAATAGTCTCTCCAAAAGGTATTCAACTCATATTGAGAGGAGGATTACTAGAACAGTAATGGTTGGTGATATAGCTATTGGAAGTGATTACCCAGTAAGAGTTCAGTCGATGATAAATGAAGATACTATGGATGTCGAAAATGCTTACCTTGCTATCAAAAGACTTCATGAAGTGGGTTGCGAGATAGTGAGATTAACAGTTCCGTCCATAGCACATGCAAAAGCCGTAGGAGATATAAAAGAAAAATTATTAGCAAATAATATCAATACCCCTTTGGTTGCTGATGTTCACCATAACGGCATGAAAATTGCAATGGAAGTTGCAAAACATGTTGATAAAGTGAGGATTAATCCAGGGCTATTTGTTTTTGAAAAATCAGACCCTACAAGAACTGAATATACAGATGAAGAATTTGAAACTATTAAACAAATAATACTTAAGAGATTTACCCCTTTAGTGGAAGTTTTAAAGGCTGAAAACAAAGCTCTAAGGATTGGAGTAAATCATGGTTCTTTATCTGAGAGAATGCTTTTTACTTATGGAGATACTCCATTGGGAATGACAGAATCTGCGATGGAGTTCGTCAAAATTTGTGATGAGCTTGATTTTCATAACATAATTATTTCTATGAAAGCTTCTAGGGCCCCGGTCATGATGGCAGCTTACAGAATGATCGCAGATAGGCTTGACTCAGAAGGATATAACTATCCCTTGCATTTAGGAGTCACTGAAGCTGGAGATGGGGATTATGGAAGGATTAAAAGTACTGCTGGAATCGGAACGCTTCTAGCAGAGGGATTAGGAGATACCATAAGGGTTTCTTTAACGGAAGCCCCAGAAAAGGAAATTCCAGTGTGCTATTCAATTTTGCAAGCTTTAGGATTAAGAAAAACGATGGTTGAATATATCAGTTGTCCTAGTTGTGGGAGAACACTTTTTAATCTAGAAGAAGTTGTAGACAAAGTTAGGAACGCTACTTCACATTTAACGGGTTTAGATATAGCAATAATGGGATGTATTGTTAATGGGCCTGGAGAAATGGCAGATGCTGATTATGGTTATGTTGGTAAAGGTAAAGGAACTATAGCCTTATATAGAAGGAAAGAAGAGATAAAAAGAGTACCTGAAGATGAGGGGGTTAATGCTTTAATTCAACTTATTAAGGATGATGGGAAGTGGATTGATCCTTAAGGATTTGTCAAATTTTTGAAATTATAAAAAAATTCTTTTTATAATGAATAATGATTAAATTTTTAAAGATAAGAAAATTGCAAAAAAAGAAATTTATAATATTTTTTGCTACAACCTTCTCAGGGATACTTTTTAATAATTTTGCAAATGCAACAATTTTGAATAATAGTTATAAAGAAGTAATTGATAATGTTTGGCAAATTGTATATAGAGATTTTCTTGATTCAAGTGGTAAATTTCAAAAGTCCAACTGGATTAAGCTAAGAAAAGAATTTTTATCAAAAACATATTCAGATAGTAATGAAGCATATGATGCAATTAGAGATATGCTATCAAACTTAGATGATTCTTACACAAGATTTTTAGAACCTAAAGAATTTAATCAAATGAGAATTGATACATCTGGTGAATTAACAGGAGTTGGTATTCAAATAGTAAAAGATAAAGAATCTGATGAATTAATAATTATTTCTCCTATAGAGGGCACACCTGCATACGATGCTGGAATTAAAGCTAGAGATAAAATATTATCTATAGATAATGTTTCTACAGTAGGAATGAATATTGAGGATGCCGTGAAATTAATAAGAGGACAAAGAGGTACAAAAGTGAAGCTTGAAATTCTTAGAGGTTCTAAATCTTTTTTTAAGGTTTTATCGAGAGAAAAGATTGAAATAAAGTCTGTTTCAAGTAAAGTTAATCAAACTAAAAGCGGATTATCAATTGGTTATATAAGAATTAAACAATTTAATGCAAATGCGTCAAATGAGACGAGAGATGCTATTGAGGAATTAGAAACAAAAAAAGTCTCTGGATATGTTCTTGACTTAAGAAGTAATCCTGGAGGTTTATTAGATTCAAGCATTGAAATCTCTAGACATTTTATTAATAAAGGAATAATAGTAAGCACCCTAAGTAAAGATGGTTTAAAAGAAACAAAAAGAGGAAACGGTAAAGCTCTTACAAAAAAACCGCTAATTGTCTTAGTTAATGAAGGTTCTGCCAGTGCTAGTGAAATAGTT
>CACBVE010000031.1 GCA_902542595.1 uncultured Prochlorococcus sp. | reverse complement strand
TGTGATGAATATTTCTTCTTGAAGCATAGAAATGAATCTAGAGGCATAGGAGGCATTTTTTATGATTATCAAGATGGTTCAGGCAATATTTATAGAGGAAATAATCAAAATGGAGAGGCATCAAAAGCTTCACAAAATATTGGCAGGTCTAATTTGAATTGGGATAATTTATTTTCTTTAGCGGAAAACTGTGGGCAGGCATTCCTCCCCTCATATTTGCCCATTATTGAAAAAAGAGCTCCTCAAACATTTTCATTGAAGGAAAGAGAATTCCAGCTGTATCGAAGAGGTAGATATGTCGAATTCAATTTAGTTTGGGATAGAGGGACGATTTTTGGACTACAAACAAATGGCAGAACTGAATCTATATTAATGTCCTTACCGCCTTTAGCTAGATGGGAATATGGATATAAAGCTAAAAAAGATTCTCGAGAGGAATTGCTCACATCAATTTTTACAAAACCCCAAGATTGGTTAAATGATAAAGAGTTAGAGAAATTCTGTATAGAGAATAATATTTTTGATTAAAAATATCGAATATAATTTTAATTGATCTTAAATAGGTGTTTTAAATAAAGAACCGTCACTTTTTAATTGAAGTTTTTCTCCTAGTTCATTTTCCAAAGAGATTAATTCATCCCTATGCGCTCTTAGTCTCATGAAAGTTGAATTATTTTCATTATCGTTGATCAACCTTAATTCAAATTTCTCCTCTCTTGCTGATTTTTTAAAATAAACAATTCCAGACAAAGGTCCACCAATTAATCCCAAAAGAATAGGCCACCAACTTAATTCAGGATATATTTGAATAATTACTAATCCCAAAGCACAAGAACCAAAACCTCCAAGAAAACCTAAAAAAATTGCTAAAAATTTACTTGCAACAACTTGACCTTTGAATATTAAAATTCTTTGTTCAAAATCTCCTCCTGTTTGCTTCCATCCCCTCAAATTAAGCCATTCACATAAACCATTTAAAACCTTAACTGGCTGCTGAGAAGATGAAATCTCAACGATTGTTGTTCTATCTTTACTGGAAGCCCTAAGAAAAAAAAATAATCCTATGGCCAAGAGAATTGTGAGTAATAATGTTGAATTTAAGGAATAGGACATCAAATAATTTTTTCTACTAGCTCTAGAATAAAAATTAAAGTTACACCATATTATAATTTTTTAGAATTATTCTGTAAAATATCAATATAAGATAAAAATTCTTAATTAAATCAAATTTTAAGTAATATTCTAAATCTTAAATCACTTTAAGTACTTATTAAAAATGACTATTGAAAATAAAAATATTGATCTTATTTATAATGATTTAACAACAGATTTATTTAAACTTTATAAAAAATCAACCTACCTAGCAATTGACACTGAAGCAATGGGGTTAATTCATGGAAGAGATAGATTGTGTTTAGTGCAAATATGCAACGAATTTGGAATAACTTCCTTTATAAAAATTGAGCTTAATACATCTTCTTCTCCTCATTTAAAAGATCTGCTTGAAGACGAGAGAATAACAAAAATTTTTCACTATGCAAGATTCGATGTGGCGGCACTAAAATGCAATCTTGGAATCAATACGAGTAATATTTTTTGTACAAAAATTGCTAGTAAGTTAGCAAGAACATATACAAACAAACACGGCTTAAAAGATTTAATAAATGAATTACTAGGAATAGAACTAGATAAAAGCTCACAAAGCAGTGATTGGGGTAGTAATGATGACTTAACAAAAGATCAATTAGATTACGCAGCAAATGATGTTAGATATTTAATTGACGCTATGCATAAATTAAAAGTTATCTTAGAAAGAGAAAACAGATATGATTTAGCTAAAAAGTGTTTTAAAACAGTTTCTGTACATGCTGATTTAGATATTTTAAAATTTTCAAATATATTTGATCATTAAAAGAAAATTAATCTTCAGTTAAGAAATTATCCTCATCATCTAAAGTTTTCAAGAGCCCATCAAGTATTTTTGAAGAGCTTTTTTTATTCGCTTCATCTTTTTGGCAAATATCTAAGAGATCTTGTGCAACTTGTCTTTTTTCTTCGACGGATTTAGACCCTTTTTTTGCAATTTGAATTTCTACTTTCTTCTTTGCAGATGACAAGCTTATACTCTGCAATTTTGCGATTTCTGCGCATATTTTTAGATATTGCTTATCGTTAATTGGATACATGAAGAAATTTAATATCACTTACTAAGATAACAAATGATAGTTTATAGAATCTACAATTTTGTTGCTTGCTCCAGGTTTACCCATTCTTTTTTTTCCAATTTTAGCTTGTTCTAACCTATAAACTTTTTCTCTCAAAAGTAAACTTAAACGTCTTAAAAGTATTTTTTTATTTCTGCAAACTAAAACACTTCCACCCAATAATCTAGATTGTCTTTTTGCAAAAGATTTTGTAAATTGCGGTCCTGATCCGGGCAGAGAGAGAGAAGGGATTCCTAAGCCTGCAATTTGCTCTGTAGCTGTGCCTGCATTAGACAATCCAACATCTGCCTTATTTGCCCACAAATTGAACTTATTTTTTCCTATCAATATATATTTTTTATTACTTTTCCATACTGAATCCTCATCAATCATAAATTTACTTTTACTGTCTTTTAAAAAACCATATTTGTTTAAATAAGATTGAATCTTAATTTCATTAGCATTAAGGGTCAAAGGTAAAAATATTATCAAATTTTCAGATAAATTAAAATCATGCAAACAATTAAGAAAATGATCAAGATTATTTAACGCTTCAGGGTATCTGCTTCCAATTAATAAAATTATTCTTTGAGAAGAAATTATATTTGATATTTTTTCACTTTTTTTATAAACAAAATCCATCATTGGATTACCAAAGTATTTTGCGTAAATTTTTTTTCTGGTCAAATTATTAGCTGTAATTTCATCTCTCATAATCAAGGTTTTACATCTTGGAGATTTCATTAGAAACATTTCCCAAGGATCCCATTCAGAACCTTTTAATTTATGATAAAAATCACTTAAAGACCAACCAGGACCACTACTCCATGTATGGTCACTTTTGGGCGTTCCAACAAAACAAAATTCGCATTCTGAACTCCAAGCAAAAAATAAAGGTAAAAAATCTCCTACCGCAATAATTTTGTACTTATGTTTAGACTTTTGTCTTATAATTAAAAAATTCTTTAAATTATCAATTAAGAATCCTGCAAACAAATCAAGCAAAAATCCTTTCAAACTTTGATTACTGAACCCCCCACTAGGCAAGTTTTTTAAATACCCTATTTTACGAAAATTCTTTGACTTTATAGAGTTAAATACATCTCCATTTCCTACCAAAGGCAAAACTTCGATGTTTTTATTTTTTTTTAAAAATCTTTTTATAATTTCTAATGCAATTACATCTTCACCGTGACCATTGCAGATGAAAAGTAGAGAATGAGTCGCCTTACTGTTAAGATCATTAAAAGATTCAACTAAACCTTTTTCGGCGGCATGGCCAAGTGGTAAGGCAGAGGATTGCAAATCCTTTATCCCCAGTTCGAATCTGGGTGCCGCCTTTCTTAAAACAAGGACAAATTTCCTTGTAATCCCCTCCAATAAATTAAGTCTTGAATATCTGTTGTTGTATTTCAAGTGTTCAAAACTGGTAGGTGCGTGAAAGGTGAATCGACCTTTTCCCTTGTTTTAATATTATCCCATGAATTCGCCTGACTATATTATTTCTATCATTGTGAAGGTTTTTAAAAAGTAAAATGATCAACTATTAATTTGAATAGATCGTAATGCGAAACTCCTCATTGTTATAAACATATAAACTAAGAAATTAAATGGAACATATTAAGGTGTTAAAGGATTAAATCGATAGATAAAAAATACCAATAAAAATTATTATGGATTTACATAATATGAGAAGAAATATTGGAGAGCAGTATAAAGTTGTTTTAACTAAATAAAATTTATAATATTAAAAGTTGATAAAAAGTTAAATTTATTTATAGTTGAGAAATTCATTTTACATATTTTTTTCAAATATATTGTTGTATATAAAATCAGCTATGAGAGAATTACCTTCAAAATTGGGATGAGTCATATCACTTGTATAAAAAGCATTTGATGTAGTTAATTCCTTTATAGCTGACGCATCAATACAAAAATCAACAAGCTCACATTTTTTTCTGAGATGTTTATAAATATAGTTAAATACTTCATGACCATTATCCATCATGTGTGAAAGAACAATATTTGAGTATGTATTCTTCTGAAGCGTGACTTTAGCTTGTTCAAACATTTGTTCTCTACTAAGTCCTAATCCATAAGTAGGTTGTAAAACAACATAATATTTAGAGTTCATTGAAGAAGCGATTGCATTCATTAACTTAACGTTCGTGAACCATAATTCTGAGGCAACTTCCAACTTTTCTTTCATCTCTTTTGTTAGTTTTTTATCTTCTTTAAGAGAATCAATAAATTCTTTATTATTAACCAATAAATATTTTGAATTTCTAAACCCACTTTGAAGAGGTTTTACCCCTTCTAATTTCCATGAAAATCTAAAGTCAGACCTCAACCAATGAAATGTATAAGTAAATAATTTATAAAGCTCTGTTGATTCGATGCATAAAAGTCTACATTTAAAAAATCTTCCATTAGATGTATCAATAATTGAACTATTCACTCCCTCTAAAATCATATTTGGAGCATATAAATTGGCTCTTTCACTGAAATAATCATGGACAAAGAATTTTTCATTTATGCCGTTATAGCTAATGAAGATTTTTGGTATGGAATATTGGGTAGAGGCAATTAGTCTTATTAACTCTTGCGAACTTGATGCTCCCCGGATACCAAAGTTCAAAATCTCAACATTTAAGTTTGGACTTTTTCTATTAATGGTTTGATATAAGCGATAAGGCCAAGTTCCATTTTTCCCAGAGAACTCAGTTCCTAAGGGGTCCGTCGTAGATCCTCCGAATACACTTATTTTCAAACTCTTTTTCCCTTTTTGATTATTTTTAATTGCAGAATGTAATCTAGATCCCTTTATTTCTAAAGATTTACTTTTTTCAAAAATATCAAAGTTTTTTGTATCGTGTGCATGTCCAACTGCAGGATCTATATTAAATTTTAAATTATTTAAATCTAATTCTTTAGCAATCCAACCATTAAAAAATTTTGCAATAACTTCGAGAAACACTAATATTGCAAATAATAATAGTGAATTTATTAGTATGATTTTATAAAATTTTTTTTTAAATTCAAAGCTCATATATTTTTAAAATACTTTTATATTTTTAATTTATATTAAATTTATTTTAATAGTCATTATCGGCAACACACATACCTAAACAACGTATACCGTTAGAAGAAGTTCTTTTACAGTGATTACATAAAATCTTTTCTTGATTTTGAAATACTTGAGGTTCTTTTTTATTGTTATCACTTATCAAATTAATGTTAAGCGGATTAACTTTCATTATTAGAATTATTATTTGAATCGATACTAACAACAAGAGAAGGATTTGTGTTAGAAGAAGGTATATCCATAATTTTTACAGTTTCCTTAGGCTTGTCTATAGTTTTATTTTGCTGAACATTTTCATCAACCGCACATGCTTCAAGAGCCTCTCGGAGTAGTGAATCAAAAGTTGCTCCAGGCAATCTATGTCTAGCAACCTCAAGAAAAGTTCTTGGTAATGATTCAGAAGCAGCATCTCTCAAAGCAGGATTATTCTTTCTATGTTCTTGTTCTTCCTCTATAGATTTAATAAACCTAAGTGTGACATCTCTTTTGGTAGATGCTTTTATAAGCGTATCATTTTCAGGATTGCTGATATTTGGCTCATTTTCAAGATCACTAAGCCTCTTTTCCAAACTATTTAAAACTTCATTTGCTTCTTTACTGATATGAGCCAGTTGTCCGTCGGATAAATTAGGTAAATCAGCTACGAAAACTTTTCCATGATCCCTCAATGTTAAAAAAGTAGGTCTGGGTCCCTGAGCCTGCCTTCCACTAAAGTCTGAATTATTACCTGTCAGTCTTTTTGGAGGCGTAGGACCAGCTGAACTACGTCTACGTGTAATTCTTTGATTATTTGCAAATGGCATTGAATTAAAGTTAAATCTTAATACTTAAACTTCCGATATAACTCGGCGGTAATTTTATTATATTACACCTAACTTTTTCATTTGGGTATAAAAAATAATTTTTTAAAACTCATCTTAAAAAGATAAAATAATTTAAGTTAAAATTTCTGGCAAAAATCTACTAATTGTTGAATCATTTTTTCGGACTATCCTCCCAATTTCCCAACTATCTATATCATGATCTTTACTGATACTTAATATCGCGTCCTTAAATTGTTTATCAATAATTAAACAAAATCCCACTCCGAGATTAAAAGTATTCCAAAAATCTTTTTCAGGAATCAATCCCTTCTCTTTAAGGAATTTAAATAAAATAGGAATCTCCCAAGAACTGGTATTAATATAAGGAATAAAATCAGAAGGTATACATCTTGGTAAATTTTCTGGAATTCCTCCTCCAGTAATATGAGACATTGCTTTAATTTCTATATTTTCAGATAAAATTTGATTAATCACATTATTATAAATTTTTGTAGGTTTCAATAACTCATTATAAAAATTTAAGTGAGAAACTTTTTCAAATTCTTTATCTATTTGATTATTTTTTTGAATAATTTTTCTTACTAAACTAAAGCCGTTACTATGAATTCCATTACTTTTTAAAGCAATTATTAAGTCATTTTCAGATACTTTTTTACCATCAATAAGCTTATCCTCATCAACTATTCCAACACAAAATCCTGCTAGATCATACTTATTTTTTGAATAAAATCCAGGCATTTCAGCAGTTTCTCCGCCGAGTAATGCGCAGTTATTTTCTCCGCAACCATGTGCAATTCCCTGAACAACCCTCAATAATTGTTTCTTATCAAGTTTACCAGTAGCAATATAATCCAGAAAAAATAAAGGTTTTGCACCACTTGTAATAATATCGTTCATGCACATAGCAACTAAATCAATACCAACCTCAAAGTGAAAGTTTTTACTCTGGGCTAATTCTAATTTTGTTCCAACACCATCAGTTCCTGAAACAAGAACTGGTTTTTTAAAATTATCGATAGGAATTCTAAACAAACCTCCAAACCCACCAATACCCTCAATCACATTCGATGTATGAGTTCCTTCAACTGCCTGTTTAATTTCGGAAACAAATTCTCGCCCAGCTTCTATATCAACACCTGATGTTTTGTAATCCATGAAATAAAAATGATAGACTTTCCCTATATAGATATTCCTCTTAAGATTGCTTTTGTCCAGTAATTATTTATCAAATAGATTTATTTTTTAAAAACATAGTGAAAAAAGTAATCATAAGGAAAACTGAAGAAATAGAAAATTGGAGGAGAAATATAAATAGTGAAATTAACTTCATTCCAACAATGGGTAATCTTCACAATGGGCACATCAAGCTAATATCAACAGCAAAAAATGATAATTCTAATGTTAATTTAGTAAGTATTTTTATTAATCCACTTCAATTTGATAACAAGTTAGATTTAGAGAATTACCCCAAAACAATTAATAATGATATAAAAATCTCCTTTTCAAATGGCGCAGATGCCATCTTCATCCCAAGTAATGAAGATATATATCCCCCGAATAATAAAAATATTAAATTCCTGAAAGCTCCAATAGAATTATCTTCTGCATTATGTGGATTAAATCGAATTGGACATTTTGATGGCGTTTGTACAGTAGTTTATAGATTACTTAATCTCATCAAGCCAAAAAATCTTTACTTAGGAGAAAAAGATTGGCAACAACTTTTAATTTTAAAAAATCTTGTCCTAACAAAGAAATTAAATGTTGATATTAAATCCATCCCAACACAAAGAGATTTTGATGGGATTCCTTTAAGTTCACGTAATGTACATTTATCAAAAAAAGATAGAAAATTGATTAGTATTTTTTCAAGTGAGTTATTAGAAGCAAAAAAAATTTTTCAACAAGAAAAAAAGATAGATTTAAACGAAATAATTAAAAAGCTATCAGCAAAAAAAATTTCAATTGAATATTTAGAACATTTACACCCTCATACTCTACAAAAAACAAGACTTGAGGATAATATTTCGTTACTGGCTGGTGCGATAAGATGTGGAGAGACAAGATTAATTGATCACGTTTTTCTAATGAAAAGAAGGCCAATTATTGCAATTGATGGTCCTGCAGGGTCAGGTAAAAGTACTGTAACAAAGTTAATTGCGAAGAAACTTAAACTTTTATATTTAGATACTGGGGCAATGTATAGGGCATTGAGTTGGCTTATAATCAATGAAAGTATCGATTATAAAAAAGAAAAAAACTTACAGAATATTCTTAAAGATATATCTATTGTTTTCAAGTCGAATACAAATGCACATCAGGATGTTTACGTTAATAACTACTGTGTTACTGAAGAAAT
>CACBVE010000030.1 GCA_902542595.1 uncultured Prochlorococcus sp. | reverse complement strand
GGCATTAGAAGGTTGTTTAGATATAAGAACAAAATACTTGTGGCATGAGTCTTCAGATTTAAGTGATGTAGATGCAATAGTTTTGCCTGGAGGATTCAGCTATGGCGATTATTTAAGATGCGGAGCAATAGCGAGATTCTCTCCATTAATAAATGCCTTGGATGAGTTCATTAAAAGCGGGAAAAGAGTTTTAGGAATTTGCAATGGGTTTCAAATTTTGACAGAATCAGGATTTTTGCCTGGTGCTCTTGTTGCAAATAAAAATCTTAATTTTATCTGCGATGACGTTGAACTGGATATCGTTTCTTCAAAAGGAGGTTGGTTTAATATTGTAGATGAAAAACAAACTATTAAGTTGCCAATAGCGCATGGGGAAGGAAGATATCATTGTGATTCTGATACTTTAAAAAAACTTGTAGATAATGAATTGATCTCTTTGAGGTATAAAAATAACCCCAATGGATCCTCATTCGATATCGCAGGTATAACTAATGAAAAGGGAAATGTTTTAGGTTTAATGCCTCATCCAGAGCGAGCATGTGACGAGACAATTGGTGGGACTGATGGTCTCTTTACATTAAAATCATTAATATTGAAATAAAAAAGACCCCCAATTTTGGAGGTCTTTTTTTTATTTAATTTGGGAAGAAATTAAACAGTAGCTTTTACTTTTGGATCTAAATCGCCTTTTGCGTAAAGATCAGCAAAATAATTAGTGCTGTTTTGTTTGATCTTACTTGCTTGACCTTCGCACCAGAATTGCTTGTATCTATCAAGACAAACTTGCTTCATGTATTTTCTAGCAGGCTTGTTGAAGTGTCTTGGGTCAAAGTTTGCTTTATCAGCAAATGCTGCCTCTCTAACCGCGGCAGTGAAGGCAAGTCTGTTATCGGTATCGATGTTGACTTTCCTAACTCCATTTCTTATTCCCTCTTGAATCTCTTCAACAGGAACACCATAGGTTTGAGGAATTTCACCACCATATTTGTTAATGATATCCAGCCATTCTTGAGGAACTGAACTAGATCCATGCATTACAAGATGGGTATTTGGAAGTGCTTTATGGATTTCAGCAATTCTGCTTATTGCAAGAACTTCTCCTGTAGGTTTCCTTGTGAATTTATATGCACCATGACTTGTGCCTATAGCAATAGCTAATGCATCAACTTTTGTTTTAGCAACAAAATCTGCAGCTTCTTCAGGATCAGTCAAAAGCATGTCAGTAGAAAGTTCACCTTCAAATCCATGACCATCTTCCGCTTCACCTTTCCCTGTTTCTAATGAACCTAAGCAACCTAATTCCCCTTCAACACTAACTCCAACTGAATGAGCAAAATCTACAACTTTTTTAGTAACTGCAACATTATATTCGTAACTAGCGGGTGTTTTTGCATCTGCCTCTAGAGAACCATCCATCATTACTGATGTGAAACCATTTATAGCTGCTGAATAGCATGTTGATGGCTCATTACCATGGTCTTGGTGCATTACCACTGGAATATTAGGATATGTTTCTGTAGCGGCAAGGATTAGATGACGTAGGAAAATTTCCCCTGCATAATTTCTTGCCCCTCTTGAAGCTTGGAGGATAACTGGACTATCAGTTTCATAAGCCGCTTCCATGATTGCTTGAACTTGCTCAAGATTATTAACATTGAAAGCTGGAATACCGTAACCATTCTCAGCAGCGTGATCTAAAAGTAGTCTTAGTGGAACGAGGGCCATAATTAAAATAAGTTAGATGCTATACAAAGCACTTGCTTCCGCGAGTTTAGTACAAAGAGGTATCAAATGTCACGTCATTAGATATACAAAATACTAAATTAAAGAATCTAATTTTATGGCCCAGAGTATATTTTTGAATTTTTTAGTTAGTAAGTGTAGCCTGCTACAAACAATTGCTCATCAGATGAAGGTTGAGATCCTGCTACATAGGCACCTTTCGAAGCTTCAGAGTTTGCTTGAGCTCTTGCTATTAATGCTTTTCGACCTCCTTCAATGTCGCTTCCTTTCCAGGCCTTTAAGCATGAGTGCTGTAATGCTCTTCCATAGGAGAATGAAACATTCCATAAAGCTTTCCTGTAAAGAGTGTTCATATTATTTAAATAAACTGAAGCAGCTTCCTCGCTTAACCCTCCTGATAAGAAAACTATTCCAGGGACAGATGCAGGAACGCATCTTTCCATAGTTCTTATTGTCATTTCAGCAACTTTCATAGGATCAGCCTTTGTTGGACAATCTTCTCCATTAACAGTCATAGAAGGTTTTAATAGAGTACCTTCTAGATAAACCCCATTTGCTTGACAAGCAATATAAACCTGCTTTATTACCTCTTCTTGGACTTCAGCAGTTTTTTCAATAGTATGATCGCCGTCCATTAAGATTTCAGGTTCAATAATTGGTACCAACCCTGATTCTTGAACTGATCTTGCATACCTTGCTAATCCCCAAGCATTCTCTTGGATTGATAGTTTTGAAGGACAACCATCATTTGTAATTTGCAGAACTGCCCTCCACTTTGCAAATCTTGCACCTTGCTCATAATATTTCGCTGCTCTTTCAACTAACCCATCTAGGCCAGAGCAAAAAGTTTCTACATCCTCTGCTCCAGGAAGTGGATTTAGACCTTTATCGACCTTTATGCCTGGAATAATACCTAAGTCATTTAGTTTTTTAACCATTGTCTCACCATCTTGGTGATTCTGATAAAGAGTCTCTTCAAAAAGGATTGCTCCACTTATATATTTGCCAAGACCTTCTGTAGTAAAAAGCATTCCTCTATATGCCTTTCTATTGTCTTCAGTATTCTCAACTCCAATTACAGCGAGTCTTTTACCTACTGTTTTAGTGGATTCATCTACAGCTAATATCCCTTTTCCTTTAGATGCTAGTAATTTAGCATTTTCTTTAAGCTCATTTTTGTAATAATTTAAAGCCATTCTTTAATAATTCAGTTCAATTGATTTTTCCAGAATATGAAAAAAAATAAAATCAATTCAATACTTTATCGGGTGATAATTGATACTTATAAATGTGCAGTATTAAATTCTGATACTTAATCCACTTTTCGAAGATTCTTTTATGGCTTCGCAAACTTTATGACTAGCAAGTCCTTCACATAAGCCTGGAATGATAGGTGTTTTATTAAAAATACTCTCAGCCCATAAATTTTGAATTCTCAAAACTGGAGCTATCCTCCCATCAGTCCATGTTTTTTCAAAATTAAAACTTGAATCTGCAGTTAGATTTTGTATTTTATTTTCTTTGTTTGAATATTTCAAATTAAAACCATGGACATAATCTTTTTGGTTCTCGCTTTTAAGAATAAGTGAACCTTCGCTTCCATATATTTCTAAACTAAATCCTCTACCGTTTTTAGAAATAGATGATAAAGAAACCTGACATGGAATAAGATTCGAGCTGTAGTTTGATATTTCTATATTGGCTAAACATACATCTTCACTCGTAACATCATTTAAATTAGATGAATTAGGTAAAGGTCTTTTTTTTATTGATGTTGCTAACTTGCCAGTCACGTTTATTGCTTCTCCAAAAAACCAATTCAACATATCGAATGCATGAGTACCTAAGGCGCCAATAACTCCTCCACCTTTTTCTTCTAATGAATACCAATTCCAAGATCTTTTGGGATCGGATCTACTGCCCATTAACCAATCTAATTTAACTAAATATATATCTCCTAAGATATTTTCATCAATAAGTTTTTTTGTCTGAAGGAAAAGAGGTACTGCTCTATATTCAAAATCAACACATACACTTAAATTATTAATCAAAGATATTCTCTGAAGCTCTTCAATTTCTGAGGAGGATATTGAAACGGGTTTTTCTAGAAGCAAATTTTTATTATTCTCAAGAGCTTGTTTTGCTAACTTAAATCTTGATTCAGGAGGGGTGGCAATAATAATTCCATCAATTTTTGGAGATTTAACTAAGTCTTCCCAATTATGAAAAAAATCTAAGCCCGTTTCTTTTTCTAATATCGATTTTTGCTTTTTCTCGTAATGATAAATAGCTACAGGAGTTAGGTGATCAGACTGCTTTAATGCCTCTAAATGAACTTTTTTCCCAAACCCTAGTCCAGCGATTGCTATTTTTAATTTTTTATTTTTAGTATTCATTGTTATCCATCAATGAACTCTGAACAGCTATTTTCAATAACAACATCTATAAGTTCATCATTATTAGAAGTTTGCCATTTTGAGTTGAATTGAGGAATTCCATTTATTGATGTATCTTTGAACTTTTTTTCATTACAATTAATTCTCATTACATAAAGTGATAACTCTCCATCATCATCAGAATTATTTGGATTCTTAAAGAACTTTGTTAATACACTTATTTCACCATTTGGGAGAGGCTTAATACTCCCTTTATCAAGCCATTCTTTCCCATCATCATTCTCTTTAAGGAGAACCCAATCAACATTTCCTAACGCATATGAATAGGAGGCAAAGTTTAAAATAAAGAGTAAAAGGCTTAAAGAAAAATAAAATAAATTAGAAATTATTTTCATTTTATATATTTGCTTCTGCAAGTTCTTTTACTCCATGGATTTTTAAAATTTTAGTCAAAGTAATCTTGAGATCTTTCCTTTGCACTATTACATCAACAAAACCATGCTCAAGAAGATATTCAGCTGTTTGAAAATTATCGGGTAATTTTTCTCTTAATGTTTGTTCAATAACCCTTCTTCCCGCAAATCCAATAAGCGCTTTAGGTTCAGCCAAAATTAAATCACCTAACATCGCAAAGCTGGCTGTTACCCCTCCAGTGGTTGGATGAGTTAATAATGGCATATATAGGAGATTTTTTTCTTTATGTTTTTTTAGTGCTCCAGAAATTTTTGCCATTTGCATGAGACTTAACATACCTTCTTGCATTCTTGCCCCACCTGATGCACAAACAATAAGAATTGGGTAATTTTCTAAAGTTGCTCTCTCAATTATCCTTGTAATTTTTTCACCAACTACTGAACCCATAGATCCTCCCATAAATCTAAAATCCATAACAGCTAATGCTAAAGGCATTGAATTTACAGAACAAAAACCTGTTATGACACCATCTCTTAAACCTGTGCCTGCTTGACTTTCTTTAATTCGATCAGCATAAGACCTTCTATCTTTGAAACCTAAAGGATCAGTAGGACTTAGTGAACTATCAAATTCTTTGAATGAATTTTTATCAGCAATTATATTTATCCTTTCATCACTATTAATTCTATTATGGTGACCACAATTACTACAAACATTAAAATTTGAAATTAGATCTTTTCTATAGGCTACTTGCGAACACTCTGAACATTTAACCCACAAACCATCTCCTTCGTCAGTATCTTGGGAAACTTTCCCAACAAATTGATCTTTACGCCTTGCGGCAAACCAGTCGATTAATGACACAACTTTTCCTTTTTTTCTATTTAAATCTAAGTTAGGTACTTTTATCAAGAAAGATATATAAATATTTGAGATTTTCTAAAGAAACTCCTCAAAGTTAAAAATGTAATTATTTGAGTTAATAATCGAAATTAATTATTATTTATTTTTCTCCTCAATCATTTTATGAATTATTGGAGTAAGAATTAGTTCCATTGCGAAACCCATTTTCCCACCATTCACAACGATACTTGTTGGACTTGACATAAATGAATCGTTAATCATTCCAAGCAAGTATTGAAAATCAATACCCCATTTCTCTCTTGCCCCTTTTCTGAAATGTATGATCACAAAGCTCTCATCAGGAGTTGGGATATTTCTGCATATGAAAGGATTTGAAGTGTCAATTGTGGGAATTCTTTGGAAATTAATATCGGTTTTGCTGAATTGTGGGCAGATGTGATTTATATAATCAGGCATTCTTCTCAATATCGTATCCACAATGGTTTCCGCTGAGTAACCTCTTTCTGCGTTATCTCTGTGGATTTTTTGAATCCACTCTAAATTTGTTATTGGAACAACGCCAACAAGTAAATCTGCATAAGATGCCACATTGTATCCATCACCTTCTACCCCGCCATGCAAACCTTCATAAAAAAGTACGTCTGTTCCCTCAGGAATATCTTCCCATGGAGTAAATTGACCAGGTTCTAGGGATGTCCCAAGTCTTGTATTATGTTCTTCTGCTTCTTCAAGACTATGTAGATAATATCTTTTCTTTCCTCCTCCAGTTTCACCATAGATTTTAAAAAGTTCTTCTAACTTGTCAAAAAGATTAGCCTCTGGACCAAAATGAGAGAAATTTTCACCTTTTGCAAGAGCATCTGCCATAGCTTTTTTCATAGGCATTCTTTCAAATCTGTGGTAACTATCACCTTCTACAACTGCGGGAACAATATCTTCTCTGGCAAAAATATGCTCAAAGGCTCTTTTTACTGTACTTGTTCCTGCTCCTGAAGATCCTGTTACAGCGACTACTGGATGACGTTTTGACATTTTTTAAAAACAATATCTAATGATTCTGACAGGTCATATGCCAACTTTATGTTTTACTTAAAAATATTTTTTTATTTATTAATTTTTTTTAAATTTCATCCATTATTTTATCTCCGATTTCACTGCAAGATAAAACTTCAGTAGAACCATCAGCTAAATCTGCTGTTCTTAATCCTTTTGATAAAACTTTATCAATGGCAGTTTCTAGATTTTCTGCAGCTTCTTCTTCATTTAATCCAATTTTTAGCATCATGGAAGCAGATAAAAGCATTGCAATAGGATTAGCTACGTTTTTACCAGCTATATCAGGAGCCGAACCATGAACAGGTTCAAAAACACCTGGGCCATTATTGTTTAGAGAAGCAGATGGAAGCATACCAATAGAACCAGTTAACATTGCGGCTAAATCGCTTAAAATATCTCCAAATAAATTACTAGTTAAAATCACATCAAATTGACCAGGATCTCTAACTAATTGCATTGCTGCATTATCAACGTACATATTGCTTAGAGATATATTTTTATCTTTTGAGGTGATATTTAAAACTGTATCTCTCCACAATTGACTAACCTCAAGAACATTTGATTTATCAACAGAACATATTTTTTTATTTCTTTGGTTAGCAATTTTTATTGCTATTTCAGTTATTCTTTCTATTTCGGTCGAATCATAAACCATCGTATTGAAAGCTTTTGGGATTTTTGTATTTGTGATATGCCCTCTTGGTTGTCCAAAATAAATTCCCCCTATTAATTCTCTTACAACAATAAGATCTACATGCTCAACAATTTCTTTTTTTAACGTACTTGAATCTAATAGTGATTTTCTTATTTTGACAGGCCTTATATTTGCAAAAAGGTTTAGGGCTGATCTTAACTTTAGTAACCCACTTTCTGGCCTTAACTCTCTTACAAGAGAATCATATTTAATATCTCCAACACATGCTAAAAGTACTGCATCACTTTTTTTGCATTGATCTAGTGTCTCATCTGGAGCAGGAGTACCATATTTTTCATATGCTATCCCTCCAAATAATTTTTCAATAATCTCAATATCGAAATTATGATTTTTTGAAAGCTTTTTTAAAACTTTTTTTGAAACTTCTGAAATCTCTGGTCCAATTCCGTCTCCTGACAATAAAACAATCTTATATTTCTTCATTTAAATTTTTGTTTAATAGAACAATAAATTATTGCTTGTCTAATTGTCTAAGTTTTTTTGCTAATTCTGGTAATTTTTTAAAAATACTTGAACTCCTTAGCCATGATTTATTTTCCATCGCGGGGAAACCACTAATTACCTTGCCATCTTCTATGTCACAATGGATTCCGCATTTTGAACTCGCAATGACATTATTACCAACTTTCACTCTATTATTGACTCCTACTTGCCCTGCCAAAATAACACCATCTCCAATATTTGCTCCTCCAGCGATACCAACTTGAGCTGCAAATGCACAATTCTTTCCAATTTTTACGCCATGACCTATTTGTATTAAATTATCCAACTTTGTTCCCTCATCAATAAAAGTAAATCCAACTGCAGGTCTATCAATACAACAATTAGTTCCAATTTCTACAAAACTCATTATTTTTACACCACCTTTTTGCGGCATCTTTACCCATTTTCCATTTTCAGGAATAAAACCAAATCCCTCTGATCCAATAACAGAATTTGAATTAATTACACAATTATTTTTTAGAGTGGTATTTTCGTAAATAACACAATTTGGATGAATTATATTATTATTTCCTATTCGAACATTGCCTAAAATTGATGCTCCAGGAAGAATATGATTATTGTCTCCAATTACAGTATTTTCTCCAATATAGACATTAGGTCCAATATGGCAATCTGCTCCAATTATTGCTGTTTTATCTATAACTGCTGAAGCATGAATTCCTGGTTTGAAATTGATAGTTTTATATAAACAATCCAATACTTCTGCAGTAGGTCAAGTTAATTTAATGTCCTTATACGATAAAGTATTTAATAAATTAGGTCTTAATATTGCTCAAATTTTAATAACTAAAGCTGATTTCAATT
>CACBVE010000029.1 GCA_902542595.1 uncultured Prochlorococcus sp. | reverse complement strand
CAACTACTAAAAAGTTCAGAATCCCCTTATTAAATGATTCGGTATCTGCAGGATTTCCTTCTCCCGCAGATGACTATACGGAAGAAAATATTGATTTAAATGAACATTTAATCTCTAATCCGTTTAGCACTTTTTTTCTTAGAGTTAAAGGTGACTCAATGATAAATGCAGGAATTAAAGATAAAGATTTAATAATAGTAGACAAGAGTTTAATAGCCAAGCCAGGGAATATTGTCATTGCAATGATAGACGGAGAATTTACAATAAAAAGATTATCTATAAAAAATGATGAATTATATTTAAAAGCAGAAAATCATAATTATCCTGACTTTAGATTTAAAAACCATCTTGATGTACAGATATGGGGGGTTGTTATTTATTCAATACATAGCTATTTATGAGAATTTCAAGTATTGATGCTATAGCTCTTATAGATGCTAATAATTTTTATGCTTCATGTGAACAAAACATTAATCCTAATTTGAGAAATAAACCAGTAGTAATTTTATCTAATAATGACGGATGTATCATTGCAAGAAGCCCTGAAGCGCGAGCTTTAAAAATTAAAATGGGAACACCGTATTTTAAGGTCAAAGAAAGACTAAATAAATTAGATGTAGCAGTCTTAAGCTCAAACTACTCGCTTTATGGGGATATGAGCAGAAGACTAATGAATTTGCTGAAAAACTACTGTGAACAGATAGAAATTTATTCAATTGACGAAGCATTCGTCTCGATTTCTAGACCTAATGATAAAAATCTATACCCTTGGGCAAGAAGCATAAGATCATTAATATATCAGAATCTAGGGATTACCATAACAGTAGGAATAGGAGAAAATAAAGTAAGGGCAAAAATTGCTAATAAACTAGCTAAAAATATTGATTATTCAGCTGGAATATTTGATTTAGCTAGAACCGAAAATGAGAATAATTATTTGAAAAGAATTAATATAGATAAGATATGGGGAGTCGGTAAACAAACCTCTAATTGGCTGCAAAGTAAAGGTATTAAAAATGCGAGAGAACTAAGAGATATGGAAGAAAATGAAATCATTAAGAAATTAGGCATCGTAGGGAAAAGACTGCAATTAGAACTGAAAGGCCATAGATGCCTGCCCATAGAAAAAAACAAGAAATCAAAAAAAGAAATTCAGGTGAGCAGGAGTTTCGGCACGCCTATCACAAAATTAGAAGACTTAACTCAAGCACTGGCAACTCACGCAATAAAAGCCTCTGAGAAAATGAGAAGTCAGAATTTGCAATCATCTAATATTAGAGTATTTGCTAGAACCAGTAAATATTCAAGTCAAAATTATCAAAGAAGTGCTCATAGAAAACTTACAAATGCAACAAATGACACAAACAATATTTTAAAAATAGTAGTTGAATTATCTAAAGAAATTTATAATCCCGAATATAAATTCTCAAAAGCTGGTGTTTTAATGCAGGATTTAACAAATAGCGAATATTTACAGCAATCAGTTATCAATTACAAATCTCAGAAAGTCTTAAAAAAATCAACAAATCTTATGAAAACGATTGATTTATTAAATAAAAGATTTAATAACAATGCAATTACATGGGCCATTACAAAAAATCCACAAAGTTGGAAGATGAATAAGAATTTCTTAAGTCGCTCATCTACAACTGATATACAACAAATCCCAACTATAGTGAAGTAAACAAAATAGAATGGAATTTATATTATTTTTGAGCAAATTAGATAAAGAGATTCTTAACTTATTAGTGAAAGCGAACTATATAGTTGAAGAAAATAAAATTGAGTGTCTATTGAACAAAGAAATAAAAGGGCTACATTATTTTAAAGAAAATAAAATAATAATATGTACTGAAAATGCAAAAAGGAAAACAAATTATAGAAGTAAAAAACAAAACCCAAATAAAGATAACTTCAAAACAGAAAGGGCGATAAGAAAAGCATTAAGACACGAAGCAACTCATGCGATACAAAAATGTAATGACAATAAAATAATAGGGGATATAAAAAAATTAGAAAGCAAATTGCATCAAAGTAAAAGAAAAGCATTAGAGTACTCTAGTTCAAATTTTTCTGGGACTTATGCGAAAGAAGTAGAAGCTTATGTTCTTGAAGATAAACCCAAAAAGGTAAAACGACTGATTGAAAAATACTGCCTATAAATTAAAAATTTTTATATTAACTAGCGATGAAATTGCCACAACGTTGTTTATCTAAAAAATTAATATGTTGCCTTTCTAAATAATATAATTCCTGAAATTTTATAGCGTCTGAGTTTAAATCTTTAAAAAGATCATCTATCTCTTTATTCGTATTTGAAGAACCAGAAGAAGGATTATCAATTAAAATAGATATACAATTTTCTAAAGTTTTTAATCTTTGAGATCCCCAAGATTCGATTAAGTGTCTACATCTTTTAAGAGAATTATATTTCTCAAGAAGTGATAATGTTCCTAGTAAATTGTCTTTAGGATTACTCAGCAATGTTAAAAACAACTCATTTGGATTAATAAAAATATTAATTTTATTTGATGATTCAGGATTATTGAGAGCTAAGTAATCAGGCAAAAGTGAAATTAAGTTAATAGAAGAAAAATCTTTTTGAAGTTTTTGACTATTTGATTGTTTTAGTTCACTTAAATAATTTAAACCCAAGTTATTTTGTTCAATTTTTGAAATGGCTTCCCATAAACTTTGGATATAACTAGTATTAAAGCCATTAATTTCTCTTTTGAGAAATTCATCACGAATAAATAGCCTAAGATCTGGACAATGTAAATAATAAAAGATTATTTCCGATTCATTTTTCTCCCGTCGGGAAATTTCATTTGGTTGTTCAAATTTTTTTGATCTCCCATGCCAACGAAATCCCTTAACTTGGGTTCTTAAATCATGTTCAAACTGTATTGCTAACCTAGCTTGACCTTTACTTAATTGCTCAGCAACTTTTTGTAAGTAATGTGTTCTAGTTGATGATTGAGGTAATTTACTTAACAATTTTACCAATGATGAAATAACATTCTGGAAAATTTCAGACTTAGTTAAATCTTTATCTTTAAAAATCTGATCTATTTCCCAATCAATCCAAAATGATGCATTATCAATTAAATTAAAATAATCCTCAGGAGTATGACTATTCAAATATTCGTCAGGATCTTTGAAATCTCTTAGTTGAAGTATCTTAAGATTAATTTGATCATGGAGAGATAAGCTTTCGACTTCTTTTATTACTCTTTTCGTAGCTAAGCTTCCAGCATTATCAGAATCAAAATTCAAAATTATGTTTTTATTATCTGTACATCTACAAAGTTGAGAAATTTGATACTTATTTAATGCAGTACCAAGAGAGGCAACGGCATTAGTAATGCCTTTTGAATGAAGAGAAATCGCATCAAAATAGCCTTCGACAATAATAGCTTTATCTCTTTTTCTAATATTGCTAGAAGCTTTTTCGAATGCGAACATCATTTTTCCCTTTTCAAATATCTCAGATTCAGGAGAATTAAGATATTTAGGTTCCTGACCATCAAGAGATCTACCTCCAAAGGCAACTACTCTTCCCTGCATATCATGTATTGGAACAATTAATCTATTTCGAAAACGATCATAAGTCTTGTCAGAATTATCTTTAGAAATTGCAAGACCTGAAGCCAATATGAGATTAACAGGAAATTTTTCTATCTTGGTTAGATAATTAAATAAACTATCCCATGAATTTGGAGCGAAACCTAATTCAAAGTTATCAATAATTTTATTATTTAATTTTCTTTTGGATATTAAATATTTCATTGCTTCATCACCAAGAGAAGTATTTAATTGGGACCTAAACCAATTTTTAGTGACTCTTAATATTTTATAAAGTTCTTCCTTTCTGGATAATTGTTTTTTATATGCTTCTACTTGTGTACCCTCAAGATTTTCAACATTAATATTATTTTTTTTTGCTAGAGACAATACAACATCAGAAAAGTTTGCACGAGTAAATTCCATTAAGAATTTAATAGAGTTACCACCAGCACCACAAGAAAAACAATAATAAAATTGTTTACTTGGTGATACTGTCATAGATGGCTTAGTATCATCATGAAAAGGACAAATTCCAACAAATTCCTTGCCTTTCTTCTTAAGAACAATATGTTCAGAAATAACATCAACAATATCTGCCTTTTCCTTAACCTCTTGAATAGTTCTTGGGTGTATAGAATGAACCATTGAGATTTTTATCAAAAAATAAATAATGATTTATTTGTTATAGGTCAAAATCAAATAAGAATCTACTTAATTTCACAATAAAACTATTTTTAAATGATAAATATCGAAAACATAGAAAAAAAATTTAATTCATTGAATAAGTTTAATTTGGTATTTGCTTCATTCTTTTTTAGTTTGATGACTTTGTGTGTAAAAAATATTGACAAAAGAATACCTATTTATGAATTAGTTTTATTCAGATCATTGTTAAGTTTAATGATTACGTTATTTATGATTAAAATAAAAAATATAAATCCTTGGGGCAAAAATAGACCATTACTTATCTTAAGAGGTGTTTTAGGAACATTAGCTTTAGTTTGTATTTTTTATGCGATAAGAAATATGCCTCTTAGTATATCTACCGTAATTCAATATACATATCCAATTTTTATATCTATATTTGCTGGCATATTTATCAACGAAAAAATAACTCGGAATATAATTTATGCTTTAATTATTGGCTGGATTGGAATATTAGTAATATTAAATCCAGGTCAATTATCAAATATAAACGTTGAAATTGAAAATATTTCGATTTCGATAGCATTTATTGGAGCAATCTGCACCGCATTGGCTTACGTAACTGTTAAAAAACTTTCATTTACGGAAGATATTTATGTGATTATTGAATATTTTCCACTTGTTTCTTTTATAACTTTATTGCCAATTGTTTTAATCAACTGGGTTACACCAAATTGGAATGAATTAGTTTGGATTATTGGCATTGGCATATTTACTCAATTAGGTCAGACTTTCTTAACTATAGGATTAAAAAATTTACCTGCTACTGAAGCTTCAACAATTAACTATTTACAGGTTTTATTTGGCTCAATATGGGGAATTTTATTTTTTAGTGAAATAATAAACATAAATTTTCTATTAGGCGCCTTACTAGTTTTATTAGGAACTATTATATCTACTACCAAAATAACCAAAAGGGCATAGAATGTAAAAAGATTCAAAAAAAAACGGTGAAATTTTTTTATTTAGCTCTATTATTTTGTTTTTCTCCTATTGTTCGAGTTAATGCGACAACCCCAAAGTCAGTAACATGTACAAGAACTGAATATAGAGAAGAGTACATTCCAGGAACGAAATCAACCCCTGGCTATGTAAGAAGTTACGAGGTGGATGTTGTAATACCCTGTGGAGGTGAAAGTAAAGCTGAAAAAATAGATGATAATGACTGTAGTGAAGGCTCCGTTATTGGAGGTATTCTTGGTGCTGGAATAGCACTATCCTCATCTAGAGGAAAAGACAGATTTTGGGCCGTACCTGCTGGAGGCACTGCAGGAGCGCTAATAGGATGTCAGGTGGATGGTGGTTAATTGATTAGTTGGATAAATGGAGAAATAGTTGAAGTATGGCAAACTAATCAAAAATTTTTTGTCTTAATAAATTGTCAAGGATTAGGATATGAAATACAAATACTTGAATCGTTTTTTCTTAAATTAAAAACAAATCAGATATCTAATAAATACATCACACTTTGGATAAAACATATTAAGAAAGAAGATTCAGATTTATTATTTGGCTTTGCATCTAAGGATCAAAAGAATTTCTTTATTGAAATTTTAAGTATTAGAGGTGTTGGATCTCAAATCGGTATGGCGATATTAAATAAATTTTCTATAAGTGAAGTTTTCAATGCAATAACAACGCAAAACAAAAAACTAATTTGTTCAGTACCTGGTGTAGGACAAAAAATGAGTGATAGGTTAATTTTAGAGTTAAAAAGTAAATTCAAAAAAGAAATACAAATTGAAGTAGAAAAAGGCAAAAATGAAGCTGAGGCTAATAATCCTGAAATCAAGAAAATGTTTGAAGACCTTCAGTTAACTTTACAGTCTTTAAATTATACTAAGAGTGAAATCAAAAGTATTTTGCCAATAATTGCTAAAGAAACTGATGACCTTACTAAAAAAGAAAAAAATGCATCATTTGAGAATTTATTAAAATTAGCTATGAATCATTTAGACAATAATAGTAGTAATATAGTCAGATAACATAGTAATATAGATCTAAGAAAAACAAATTTTATGTCATTAGATACAGCTGAAAAACAGGAGCTTATTAAAACCCATCAAGTACACGCAACTGATACAGGCTCAGCGGAAGTTCAAATCGCAATGCTCTCGAAAAAAATATCGAAATTAAGTGACCACCTCCAAGGAAACATTCATGATTTCGCTTCAAGGCAAGGATTATTAAAAATGATTGGTAAAAGGAAAAGATTACTGTCTTACATAAAAGATAAAAATACCAAAAAATATCAAGATTTAGTAAAAAAAATTGGAATCAGAGGTTGATTTCAATTAATGAAAAAAAAGCAATCTAAAAAAAAGACACAAAATAAAAAGAAAAAAAATTATTCTGAGAAAACTGCATTTGCTAATCTAGAAAAAACATCTAATACATTAACTACCCCAAAGCGAACATCTAGTGGCATACCTAAATATGTTGCTGATAGGATGGCAAGAAGAATTTTTTTTACCGCGGGAATACCGACAATATTAGGAATGTCGGTTTTTGTTGTTAGCTACATTATTGTTACAAGAAATATTGCTGAGATACCTCCATCTTCAACAATCGCAATTTCAGCAATGTTTTTCTTGTTAGGCTTAGCAGGATTGAGTTTTGGAATATTATCAGCTAGTTGGGATAAGGAGCCCGGCTCTTTTTTTGGTATTGAAAATATTCCAATGAACATAGAACGTGCAAAAGCAGCATTCAAACCTGCAACTCAAAACTTCGAGGATGAATAGTTAATTTAAGTCACTAAAGATTTCAAATTTACCTGAAATGATTTGGCTTCTAATAATTTGCATACTCCTTGAATATCTTCTCCAATACAGAATTGCTCACCAAATTTAACGTAGGTTACGCTACTTTTATTTCTTACTGCAGCTAAAACTGGAATCTTGATTCCACATTTTCCCTTATCTGGCTTAAATTTAATTAAACAGTCTCTTAATGTATTTTGTACCCTTACATCTGATGCTTGAGAACTTTCAAGATTGATAATAAGCAATTTAAGATTATCTATTTCTCTACAATCATCAATAATTAATTGAGTTTTATCACTTTTTTTATCTATCGTTCCCCACACTAATAATCTAGTGTCAGTCAAAAGAAATTCTGATAATTTGACATAGGTTTTAGGGAAAACTATTGCTTCACAACCTCCAGAAAGATCTTCAAGCTGAACTATAGCCATCCTATCTCCTTTTCTAGTGGTGATTTGCTTCAACTCAGGAATCATGCCAACCAATGATACTTTGGTTCTATCCTTAGTTTCCTCTAACTGCGAAATACTTATTGGAGATACTAGTTTTGCTGGTTTAGTTAAATGTTTTAGAGGATGATCAGATAAGTAAAAGCCCAAAAGCTGCTTTTCTAATTTCAGTTTCTCAATAAGTGAATAGTCGTCTACCTTAGCTAATTGTGAATCTGAAAAAGCAACATTGGAAAATTCTTCTTTAGAATCGAAAAGATTTCCTTGCCCAGATAACCTGTCACGATTTCGCGAAGAGGCCCATTCAATAACATGTTCAAGATCTGACAATAATTGAGCTCTATTATTATCATCTAAAAACTCATCTAGTGCTCCACAATGAATTAGAGATTCAATACTTCTTTTATTAAGAACATTAGAAGGTAAACGATCACATAAATCTGATAATGATTTAAATTTTCCAAAATTATTGCGATTTTCAATTATATTTCTTATTGCAGAATCTCCTAAATTTTTTATTGCAGAAAGACCAAATAAAATCTGATTATTCTTAATTGTGAAATCAATACCAGAGAAATTTATGCTTGGTGAAATAACGTCTATTCCCATAGAATAACAATTAGAAATGTATCTTTGCATCTTGTCGCTGGAGCCAGAATTAACGCTTAAAAGTGCAGCCATATATGCAACAGGAAAATGGGCTTTAAGAAATGCAGTTTGATAAGTTACTGCACCATAAGCAGTTGAGTGGCTTTTGTTAAAACAATATTCGGCAAATAAAACCATTTGATCAAAAAGATCATTTGCCAATTTTTTATTTACTCCCTTCTTCATCGAGCCTTCTACAAATATATTCCTATGTTTTACCATCTCTGAAACCTTCTTTTTCCCCATTGCTCTACGAAGTAAATCAGCATCACCCAGAGAATAACCGGCTAAATCTTGAGCAATTTTCATAATTTGTTCTTGGTAAACCATAATTCCATAGGTTTCTGTAAGAATAGACTTAATAAAAGGATGAGGGAAATCGACCTTTTCGTTACCATTTTTTCGATTTATAAATTTAGGTATGAGGCCAGCATCAAGAGGTCCTGGTCTATAAAGAGCCAGAATTGATGAAATATCTTCTAGAGAGTTAG
>CACBVE010000028.1 GCA_902542595.1 uncultured Prochlorococcus sp. | reverse complement strand
TTTTAGAGGGATTCACAGACTTTTTTAAAAAATTATTTAATTAGCCAAAGCGGTATTGTCTCTAATTCTTTTCCAGTAAAAGAAGCAATAAAAATTGAACAAATTAAACTTATAGAAATTATGATAATTAAAAGAAATAACGAAAACAATTCTCCATTAGAAAAAGGTCTTCTATTTCCTATTAAATTTTGATTATTAGAATCGATTACTAAATTATTTAAAACGTTAGTATTATTTTTACTTTTAGAGTTTTCTTTTAGCTTGTCATCATATATTTTCCTTAAATTACTATTATTTAAATGTTCATAAGCTTCAAGAACTTCTTGAAATTTACTTTTAGCCACGTCTATTTCTAATGAAGTTGTATCGGGATGCAACTCAATAGAAAGTTTACAAAATGCCTTTCTTAATTCATGATTGGATGCATTTTCATTTACACCTAAAATTTTGTAATAGGAAGTTTCTCCTTTCAAAATAATCTTTTATTAATATTGTAATTCTAATAAATTTTTACTAAATAGAATGTATTTAATGGATAGTTAAAATTCATATTTATAACGAAATGAAAAAACAAACCATTCCAGAAGAAATTCTTTCTTTAATAACTGAAGAAGAAATAAATTTATTTCAAGAGTTACAAATTAAAATTAAAGAATTAAATAATAAGACCAATCTCACAAGATTAACTGATGGAGATGATTATTGGGTATCTCAAGTTTATGACAGCATTTGGCCATTCAAAGCTTTCACGAAAATTAATTTTGATAATAAAAAATTTTTAGATATTGGATCAGGCTGTGGCTTCCCAGGTTTAGCTTATGCAATAACTCATCCTAATTCTGAGATATACCTAATTGATTCTTTGAAAAAGAAAACAGATGCAATAAAAATTTTAGTTGAACAGATCAATTTCAAAAACAATATTCATGTAATCAATGATCGTGTTGAGAACTTAGCCCGCCAATCGTCAATGAGAAATAATTTTAATATTGCGACAACTAGAGCAGTTAGTAATCCATCAACAGTTTCAGAATATATCCTACCAATGTTAAAAAAAGAAGGGTTTGGAGTTTTATATTGTGGCAAATGGACGAATGAAGAAAGCAAAAATCTAGATAAAACTTTAGAAATACTAGAAGGGAAAGTTAAAGATAAAAAAGAGATAAAATTACCAAGAAATAAAGGCACCCGAAATATTATTCTTATTCAACCAAAGAATTTTTGTCCTGAAATTTACCCAAGAAAAGTTGGCGAACCTGAAAAAAAACCATTATGAAATTATTTTCTTGATAATCTTTTAGAATTCTTATCTCCAAACTTTTCTTTTAAATTTCTCAATTTTTTTATAACTTTTTTTGGATTTATATGACCTTCTAATACTTTCAATAATTGTCCTTCAGAAACATCTACATCTAGTAAATTTGCGTTGAATCCTGGGAACCAGTGGCTTCCATTACCAAGCAATTGATATCTAGCTCTTGCATATCCTTCCATACCCAACCAATCAATTAAATTTGAAAGCCAAAGCAGAATAGGAATATTAATGTTTCCCGGCGTATATTCCCAACTTGGTAAATTTCTATTCCAATTTTGATGCCACTCTAAACCTAAGGAATTAATTGATTCCTGCCTTAATTTGTTAATTATCTTAGGCACATACTTCTCAGATTCTGATAACAACGAGACAGCTTCTAAATGCAGAGCAAAATCTGTCTCTTTTGCAATACCCACACTCAAAGTATGAACATTTTGATTTCTTAAGCAAAAAAGATCATTAAAAACTATAGGATGAAGTGGTTTACAAAATTCCAACATTTTTCTTGAGGGAGTATGAAGATGTCCCCCTTTATCAGTGGGACTTATTATGAAAACCCCAAGATCATGCTTATTGGCTAAATTAATAACCTTTGTATTTTCCTGATTAATGAAATACCAGTGCAAATTTACATAATCAAATAAGTTTGTTGATATGGCCTTTTCAATAAGTGAAGATTTTCCATGGGTTGAAAATCCAATAGATCCAATTAAGTTTTCTTTTTGAAAATTCCTCAAAATATCAATGCAACCTCCATCTCGAATAGCCTGATGTAAATGTTCATCAGTATTAATACCATGTATTGCTAACAAATCAATTTTTTTAACTTTCAATTTTTCAATACTAGATAATACATCTCGCTCAAAAATTTTAGGATCACTATTTGGTGGAATCTTTGTTTGGATTATATTTGGGATTTTATTAGTATTCTTAAAACACATCCCTAATTGCACCTCAGAAGTTCCATAGTACTTGGCGGTTTCTACATGACTTAAACCATATTGTGTTGCAAGATCTAATATATTTTCTACTTTATTTTGTTCTTCGTATGAAACCTCAGAAAAATCTAATTGATCCCAACTTTTTTGAAATCTCATACCACCTAAAGATAAAACAGGAATCTTCAGATTGGTTCTACCAAATCTACGATATTGCATCTTTTCGATATTAATGCTTATTCATTCTCGGTGGCTTTCCAAATGTTTGAAACATATCCCTATCGAGACTATCCTCTAAATCATCCAATTCTTCAAATTTGACCCAAAGAATACAATCAACAGGGCAGGTATCTATTGCTTCTTGAATAACATCAACGCTATCTCCATCTTGCCTAATAGCTCGACTTCTACCATGAAATTCATCAACAGTGAAAGTGTTAGAAGCTACGTGTACACAGTACTTACAACCAATACATCTTGCCTCATCTACCCAAACTGCTTTCTCGGCTAATTGGCCACCAAGTACAGGCTCAAAACCAGTGATTTCGCTATCTTCCTCAACATGAATAAATGGATCGTTTAAATCCATACTTATGTATTAGTTATCCCATTTGGTTACAACCAGCTCAATGGATCCATCATTTTTATTTTTTTGCTCTACGATTTGATATCCATCTTCTTGAGTTTTAGAAATGATTGTTTGGTAAGCATACATTTGTGTAACTTTAGAGATGAATCTTTCTACTGGAATCTCAAATTTCCAAAGATCAAGGTCAGTAACTAATTCATATGCATTAGAATTTTTATCCCATTTAAATCCAACTTGGGTATCACCCGGTAAGTGCATACTTATATCAACGGCTGTGAATTGACCTTTATATCCTTTTACAAACTTTTCTTCTTGATTAATACTATAACCAAAATGATTTAAAGCCTTAATTAGTGGCTCTGCTTCTTTAAGCTGGGTTTTAATCGTACTAAAATGTGACATTAGATTCGTTATTTAATTGTGTTAAGTTTTCACTTTGATTAGAGATGAAAGCATCAGATGTTTTATTCTTAACTGTTACTTTACCGAGAGCCTCTTCGAGATTTTTTGTAGCTTCATTGCATGAATTACCAATGAATCCCTCAACAGTCTCTTCAACTCTTCCGTCTTGATGAATTTTGAATCTCAATGTTTTTTGAGGCATTAAATTCAAGTACTTAGTACTTTTACTTTATATAGAATAACGAAAATATTTTGTTTCAGTTGGTACAAGTTAAATAATTTTAATTTTTATATTGAATATCTGATAAATTAATTTTTTTGATAGATTTCTGGTAAAAAATTTAGATATCTAATTATAAAAACCTTGCATACCCATCGAATCTAAGGCAGTTTTTGCTTCTTCCATGACAGATGGCTCCTTATCGAAAAGGGCTATTTTGGTACATTCATCAACGAAACTTTCTTGAAATGTATTATTTAATTTTTCGTATAACCTACACAATGACCAAATGCAATTACTTCTTACACCAGACTCGTTATCAATCTTTAAACTTATTAAAAGTTGTTCTGCTGCTAGTTGAGCATTTTCCAAAGAAACATTTCCAATCTCTGCTAAAGAACTAGATGACCATAACCTTACTGCAGCTACATCATTCTTTAAAGCACTAATTAAAGGCTTCAAAACAATTTGATCATCATAATTAGCTAAGCTCCATGCAGTCGCTCTTCTTACATAAGCATTATCATCAGTCTTCAGAAGGCTGACAAGTTTCTTCACTGCACCAGGGCATGGATTGCGACCTAAAGCATATACCGCACTCATTCTCTCAACAGGACAAGGTTGATCGAGTAATGGTAATAAAAGGGGAAAAGATCTTTTATCTCTATATTCGCAAAATATTCTTAAGCCTTGTATTCTTTCTTCTCTGTCTCCTTCAAGCATTTTCAAAGCTTCATTGCACTCTTGAGTTATGTTTAAACCTTTTGAAAAAGCATCTTCATCAATTTGTTCTAAAGGATCTATTTCAATCTCTAAAGCCAATTCTCTGGCTAAAACATCTGGATCAACAGCAATTTCAGCAAGGCTTTCTTTTTTAGGATCCTTATTTTGTGTCATTTTCAAATACTAAAAATATTAATTCATGGGGGCAGGCGACATCATATCTCCTGGCAACCAAATTCTTGCACTAACTGCAAAGAAGGCAATCCCAAAAAGTGCAACGATAGCGAAAGGTAAAACTTTTGTTTTAATAAAACCCAAAGATTTAAAATTAATTAAGTCAATAATAACCTGTTTAATAAACTTTTAAAAATTTTTCCCTGGATAATATTATTTATTTTTTGCGTTTTGTCTTAACTGACCACAAGCAGCATTTTTATCTATACCTCTGCTTTTTCGGAAGCTGACAGCAATACCATTATTAGAAAGTGTAGATTGAAATAACTGAAGATTTTTTAAACATGCTCGTTTAAATTCAACCTCATCAATTTGATTGTACTGAATTAGATTTACGTGACATTGAAAACCTCTTAGCAAATTAATCAATTCACTGGCATGTTCTAACTTATCATTAACACCGCTAAGCATTAAATATTCAAAACTTACCCTCCTACCAGTATCTTTTACAAATTGCTTAGAATCTTCAATTATATTTCTGATCTTGTAGTTTTTTGCACTTGGTATAATCGTTTCTCTTGTTTTTTGATTTGAAGCATGAAGGCTTATTGCTAATGTAAATTGACAATTACCTAAAATTTGAAAAGACTTTTCTGATAATTTACTTATCATTCTTGGAACAGCAACTGTGCTTACAGTTATCTTTCTTTGACTAATCTGAAAATCCTCGTTTATTGATCTTATTGAAAGAAGCAATTCTTCGATATTCAACAATGGTTCCCCCATTCCCATAAACACAATGTTAGTCACTTTTCTATTCATTACATTTTCAATAAATAAAATTTGATCTAGGATTTCGCTCGCTTTTAAAGATCTCTTCAATCCCTCTTTCCCAGTTGCACAAAATTTACAGTCCATAGGGCATCCAACTTGACTTGAAAGACATGCAGTTAGTCTTTTTTCAGTTGGTATGCCGACACATTCAATACTTTCATGATCACCTGTAGAAAGTAATAACTTTAGAGTGCCATCATTAGCTATTTTTTTTTCTTGAAAACTAAGTTCGCTTACTTTAAAGCCATCATCCTTTAATTTTTTTCTAAAATCTAAAGGCAAAACTTCTATTTGATCTATATTTTTATTCTTATTTCTATAGTTATAAATCCAATTATGGATTTGACGACCTCTAAACGCAGCCTGACCGTAGTCTAAAGCTATATTTTCTAAATCTTTAATACTGCTTCCAAGAAGATTTTTCAAATTATTTAGTATTTGGTTTGGCTGTTTTTACCATAACAGCAAACCATGTTTTAAAAAGAATTCTGTAAAAATTAGAGCTATAAAACCAATCATAGCCATTCTTCCATTAAGTCTTTCATTATAAAAATGGAATCCATAACGAGGTAATTTTCTTTTTGGAACAATTTCTGGCTTAATCATTGCTTACGAATTAAAGGACTTATTCTAGTCAAAAATAACGATAATAGACGATATTTATTCATCAGATAGAAGACCCTCCTCTTGTAATCCTTCCAATGCAGCAGGATCTGGTAATTGATCTTCAGAAAATTGATTTTCAGCACTAGGTCTTGCAAAAGCAGCAAAATTACTGGAGGAGGGGTCGATTCCATGTCGGTTACGTGTAGTCTCCAAATCTTCATCACTAGGATCATCAAGTATTGCTGCTGAGCTTACTGCGGGTGATTGAGGCATATCAACTGTATAGTCTGGCCTTAAGTTCTGTGCTCTTCTATATCCACCAGATTCTTCCGCAAGGATATCAGGATGAGGTCCCGCCTCTGAAGCTAATTCTTCTAAAAATCCGCTAAACCCTGTTCCTGCAGGTATTAACCGTCCGATTATAACATTTTCTTTTAAACCTCTTAACCAGTCAGATTTACCTTCGATTGCTGCTTCAGTAAGAACCCTTGTAGTTTCTTGGAATGAAGCTGCTGATATAAAGCTGTCTGTATTAAGGGAGGCTTTAGTTATACCTAACAAAACAGGAGTAAACTCTGCTGGAGCTCCTCCAGTAATTGCCATTGCTTGATTTGTATCTTCTACTTGTCTCAATTCAATAAGTTCACCAGGTAAGAGAGTAGTATCTCCAGCATCTTCTATGCGGACTTTACTCGTCATTTGTCTAACAATAACCTCAATATGCTTATCATCAATCGCAACACCCTGAGACTTATAGACGTTTTGGACTTCATTTACCATACTCCTTTGTAATTTAGATATTGATTCTCGAGCTGCATCAATTAAAGGTTTTTGATCTTTCAAATCGTTAAAGTAACAATCGAGTAATTCATGCGGATTAATTGGACCATCAGTTAAGCTTTCTCCACCTGCTACTTGTTGTCCATCACTAACCATTATATTTTTTCCGATTAATAGTTGATATTCGTTAACTAAATCGTCTTTTTCGATAACCGATAAAGAAACGGATTCTTCATCATTACCTTGTTTAATCTGAACGATTCCAGATTTTTTACATAAAATTGCAGAATCTCTTGGTCTCCTAGCTTCTAATAACTCTTCAATTCGAGGCAATCCTTGAACAATATCTCCAGTTTTCTGCCTTTCAAAAACTAGCAAAGCTAAACCATCTCCTCTAAGAACTAAATCTCCGTCTTTTACATGTAAAACCGAATCAGGAGAAACCATATAGGGCCTGCCAAGTCTTAAGGTTACATAATTACTGGAAATTTCTTCTATTTCTCCACAAGAAGTAGACTTTTCAGATTTACTAATAGGATCACCATCAACTACACGATCACCTACTTTAACTACTGCTTTACTACTAATATTGATTTTAATTTTATCCTCTTCTCTTTCAACTATTAATCTTCTAATTGGCTCATCGTCTATAACATTTGGTAATTGAACCAATCCCTTTTCTTTACAAAGAATTTGAGTAGTAGCTATTACATCTCCTGCCTTAACCATTTGATCATTATTAACCTGCAATTCTGTATGAGTTGAGCCATGACTAGAGTCAGAAATTGTATCTCTTCTTACAAGAATAGACTCTAAGATTACCAAATTTAATCTATTTATTGATGCGTCATTTTTATCTTGTATTGACTCTACATCAATAGTCATTTGGGGAGTCGCACTAAAGCTTTCAACACTTAAATGAGTTCTAAGCAATTCAACTCCTTCAACTGATTTTATTAGTTCGCCATCTTTATAAGTAAGCCTTTGGATAGCTTTTAAGCCTAAATGCGGTCCTTTTTCTTGCTTAATATGAGATAATTGAGGTAATTCTGCTTGATCAGGAATAGAGAATTCTTCAACAGTTCTTAGTAATAAGCCTCTACATTTGTCGGTTTCTATTTTCTGAACAAATAAGATTTCATTATTATCAATACCATCTAAAATCTTTTCACCAGGATTGACCAGATTGCCCTCTTCTGTAAATTTATTCAAAACATCTTCATCATCACACTCATGAAAAGTTCCATTTCTTATAGTTATTTCTCGAAGAATGTCATTTTTTTGAGTCACAGTTACAATTCCTGATGTTTGACTAAATATATCTTTTACAACTTCTGTTCCTGCTTCAATCCATTTCATATCTTCGATCATTAAAAGAGATATATCTTTGTTAATTTCATGTGTCTCTTGTGGAATCCAAAGCAATGTTCCGCCTTGAGATACTTCAAAACCATTTTTAGATGATCTTGCTTTTTTGACAGTTAATTCAGGGGAGTATTTTAATAAACCGCCAGTTTTTGTTCGGAACCTTTCATCTGCTAAATCTGCTATGACTTCGCCATTACTAATCTTACTACCGGGAGAGGTGTTTAAACGATAAGAGGTTCCATCGCTAGATTCTAAATGGTATGTTTGGCCTGAATGAGTAGATTCTTCAATTAATTTATAATTGCTTAAAGACATAGAAGTAGTGACAATTTGTACTTCCCTTGAATCTCCTATTGATTCTCTTAATCGAACTTGTCCACCATATTCACTGAATTGACTTGCCTCTGCTAAAACAGTTTTTTCATTGACAGATTTTCCAGATGAGATAACTGGTCTTGCGTTAGGCGGCAAGTTATAAACATCTCCAGCTAGGACCCACAATCTGCCTAATCTTTGAGCTTTCACAGTAATATTTCCCTGCCTATCGGTAACCTCCTTTGGTTGAATAACTTTGTCGTATTTAACTTGACCAGCCAAGTCACAAATAACATCCTTTGTAGCTTTTTCAACACTCTTTTTAACTGATCCAGCAGTAATCTGAGCAACTGTTATGTCAGAGTTAATTTCTTCACCATCATCAACAAATAGAAGCGATCCGCTAGAGACTTCAATTTTCTGAGCTTTCTTAGAATTATTTTCTTGAGGAACTATTTTTAATATGAAATCAACTTCTGCTTGCTTAGCTTCTACACCATGTGGAGTTCTATAACCTCTAATCTTGGCTTTTGAACCAAATTCAACTTTACCAGAAACCTTTGATCTAACCACTCCACTTTCAGCAGTTGATACACCTCCAGTATGGAAAGTTCTCATTGTCAATTGAGTCCCTGGTTCTCCAATAGATTGTGCTGCAATTATTCCTACTGCTTCCCCTAAGTCAACTAGATGATTATGAGCTAAAGCCCATCCGTAGCATCTCCTACAAACAGATCTATTAGCTTCACATGTTAATGGGGATCTTATTTTTACCTTAGTAATAGATGAAGACTCAATTTTTACTGACAATGTAGGATCAATTGCAGTATTTTGAGGAACAATTAAGTTATCTTCAGAATCTAAAATATCCTCTGCTGTTAGTCTTCCAAGA
>CACBVE010000027.1 GCA_902542595.1 uncultured Prochlorococcus sp. | reverse complement strand
ATTCACAGATGTTGTTAATACAGGAAAAGCTAATGATTGTCCTAAATTAGACTCATCTCTTGTTGGATCAATATCCTTAGGGAATGGAGATAGCCTTAAAGGAATATGCATGCATCCAACAGAAGTTTATGTAAAAGTGCCAGGGACGAAAAGAAAAGCTGCAGAATTTGTTTCTACAAAAATTATTAGTCCTAGAAATAACACCACTGTCACAGAAGTTTATGGAGATATAGACTCAGGAACTTTCACCGAAAAAGGTGGAATTGATTTTCAACTCATTACTGTCTTAACTCCTGGTGGCTTGGAGGTGCCATTTGCATTCTCAGCTAAAGACCTTACAGCTGATTTACCTTCATCTATTGAACCAGGTACTGAGGTTAGTGGTTCAACATTTACACCTAACTATAGAACTGGTGATTTTTTAGATCCCAAAGCTAGAGCTAAAAATACTGGAGTTGAATATGCTCAAGGTTTAGTTGCCTTAGGAGGAGATGATGAAGAACTTGCCAAAGAAAATATTAAAGTTGATGTAAATGGTACTGGAGTAATTACTCTTGCAATCAATAATGTAGATCCAGACACAGACGAATTTACTGGTACTTTTGAAGCTATCCAACCTTCAGATACAGATATGGGTTCAAAAGATCCACTTGATGTAAAAATAATTGGGGAGCTATACGGAAGAAAAGCATAAATCTTACTAAAAAAAAAGGGGTCTAACCCCCCTTTTTTTTTCAAAATTTTTCTTTATCAATTCAAAAATGGAATTACAACAAAAAACTATAACAGATACAAATGGACTAATACCGCCTTATGGAGGGAAACTAAAAAATTTAATTATCAAAGATAAAAACCTTAAAAATGATCTTATATCAAAGGTTACTTATGAATTTGAATGCAGCGAAAGAAATGCATGCGATGTAGAGCTTTTAATGGTTGGAGCTTTTTCTCCATTGGAAGGTTTTATGGACGAAAAAAATTACAAATCGGTAATTAAAAATAATAGAGATACAAACGGGTTGCTTTTTGGATTACCTATTGTATTTGATTCAAATAGTGAAGAAGTAAAAACTGGCGAGACAATATTACTTACTTATAAAAAACAAAAAATTGCCGTTTTAGAAGTGAGCTCTAAATGGGAGCCTGATAAATCCTTAGAAGCTAAACTTTGTTATGGTACAGATTCTTTAGATCATCCTGCTGTCAAGATGATATTTAATGAGAGAGGGAGATTTTATATAGGAGGGAGAGTTCATGGGTTCGAACTACCAGTTAGAGATTTCCCCTGCAAAACTCCTGAAGAAGTTAGATCTACGCTGCCGTCAAATCATGATGTAGTTGCATTTCAATGCAGAAATCCAATTCATAGAGCACACTATGAATTATTTACTAATGCCTTACTCTCAGATAATGTCTCCTCTAACTCGGTTGTTTTAGTACATCCAACTTGTGGGCCAACTCAACAAGATGATATCCCTGGGAAAGTTAGATATTTGACCTATAAAGAATTAGAAGAGGAAATATCTGATGAAAGAATAAAATGGGCTTTTTTACCTTATTCAATGCATATGGCTGGGCCAAGAGAAGCTCTTCAACATATGATAATCAGAAGAAATTATGGCTGCACCCATTTTATTATTGGTAGAGATATGGCTGGGTGTAAGTCATCATCAACTGGTGAAGATTTTTATGGCCCATATGACGCCCAAAATTTTGCGAACAAATGTGCAGGCGAGTTGATGATGCAAACTGTACCTTCAAAAAATTTAGTTTATACAAAGGAAAAAGGATATATTACTGCTGAAGAAGCTAAGAAATTTAATTATCAAATTATGAAACTTAGCGGTACAGAATTTAGAAAGAAATTGAGGAGCGGCGAACAAATTCCCGAATGGTTTGCATTCAAAAGTGTAGTAGATGTTCTAAGACGCTCTTAATATTGTTTTATTATTAGTATCATAGAGTAAAAGAAATTATTTATTGTGAACAAACGTTGGAGAAACGTAGGACTTTATGTCCTAGCAGTCATAACTGTAATTTTCATAGGTACTTCTGTTTTTGATAAACCTAGTTCTGAAAATTCTACAAAGACATTAAGATATAGTGATTTTATAGAGGCAGTTCAAGATAAAGAAATCAGTAGAGTCCTAATTTCTCCTGACAATGCCACTGCTCAAGTTGTTGAAAATGATGGAAGTAGATCTGAGGTCAATTTAGCCCCGGACAAAGATTTATTAAAAATCCTAACCGAAAATAATGTTGACATTGCTGTAACTCCTACAAAATTAGCTAATCCATGGCAACAGGCTGTAAGTAGTCTGATTTTCCCAGTGCTTTTAATTGGGGGATTATTTTTTCTTTTCAGAAGATCACAAAGCGGCAATGCTGGAGGTGGTAACCCTGCCATGAGTTTCGGAAAGAGCAAAGCGAGACTCCAAATGGAACCCTCTACACAGGTAACCTTTTCAGATGTTGCTGGTGTTGAAGGTGCAAAATTAGAACTCACTGAAGTTGTAGATTTTCTTAAAAGCCCAGATAGATTTACAGCTGTCGGAGCAAAAATTCCAAAAGGTGTACTTCTTGTTGGCCCACCTGGTACAGGAAAAACTCTGCTAGCAAAAGCAGTAGCTGGAGAAGCAGGTGTACCTTTTTTCTCAATATCAGGTTCAGAATTTGTAGAAATGTTTGTTGGAGTTGGTGCTAGTAGAGTTAGGGATCTTTTTGAACAAGCCAAAAAAAATGCTCCTTGTATAGTTTTCATTGACGAAATCGATGCTGTTGGAAGACAGAGAGGTGCTGGAATGGGTGGAGGAAATGATGAAAGAGAGCAAACTTTAAATCAACTTCTAACAGAAATGGATGGTTTCGAAGGTAATTCCGGAATAATAATTGTAGCTGCTACCAACAGACCTGATGTCTTAGATTCCGCTTTAATGCGTCCAGGAAGATTCGATAGACAGGTAACAGTAGATAGACCAGACTACGCTGGAAGATTACAGATTTTAAATGTTCATGCGAAAGATAAAACTCTTTCAAAAGATGTTGATTTAGATAAAGTTGCTAGAAGAACACCAGGATTTACTGGAGCCGATTTAGCTAATCTATTAAATGAGGCAGCAATACTAGCAGCTAGAAAAGATTTAGATAAAGTAAGCAATGATGAAGTCAGTGATGCCATTGAAAGAGTTATGGCTGGTCCAGAAAAGAAAGATAGGGTCATCAGTGATAAGAAAAAAGAATTAGTTGCTTATCACGAAGCTGGTCATGCACTCGTTGGAGCATTAATGCCTGATTACGATCCTGTAGCCAAAGTTTCAATAATTCCTAGAGGTCAAGCTGGAGGTTTAACCTTTTTTACTCCAAGTGAAGAAAGAATGGAATCAGGTCTTTACTCTCGTTCTTACCTTCAAAATCAAATGGCTGTAGCTCTTGGTGGAAGAGTTGCAGAAGAATTAGTCTATGGAGAAGAAGAGGTTACAACTGGAGCTTCAAACGATTTACAGCAAGTTGCTAACGTTGCAAGACAAATGATAACTAAATTTGGCATGAGCGACAAAATAGGCCCTGTCGCTTTAGGTCAATCTCAAGGAGGAATGTTTCTAGGAAGAGATATGAGCTCTACAAGAGACTTCTCCGAAGACACTGCTGCGACTATAGATGTTGAGGTTTCTGAGCTTGTTGATGTAGCGTACAAAAGAGCTACAAAAGTTTTATCAGATAATAGATCTGTCCTCGACGAAATGGCTCAAATGCTTATTGAAAGAGAAACCATAGATACTGAAGATATTCAAGATTTACTTAACCGTTCAGAAGTAAAAGTAGCGAACTATATTTAAACTAGAAAATTTAATTTTTTAATGAATAATAAAGAAGATTCTTTTTCGGAGTTGCTGAAAACAGAGTCTTTTTTTTTACTTATAAAACCTGAAGATAAAATTTACTCAAATAAATTTATAGTAAATTCATTTTTCGAAGAATTAGATAGATTTGTAAAGTTAGGATTAAAAAATATTGAAATAAGTTGGTCAGATAACGAAAATTGGTTGGATTTTGTATCAATAATCAAACTTAAATATCCAAAAATTAATTTAGGCTCTGCCTCCATAGTTAATCGGCAATCAATAGAAGATTCATTAAAAATTGGATTAAATTTTTCTATGATGAAATTTTGGGATAAAGATCTTTTCAAATATGCGAAGTCAAAAAATTATTTATTAGTTCCTGGAATTAGAAATTTAAAAGATCTTGAGGAGGCGATAAATTTAAATTGCAGAATTATCAAAATTTATCCAATAATAAGAAAAGATAGTTCGATAGATATACTCAAATTTAAAAATATTGATTTCATTGCTGCTGGAGGCCTATCAATTAATGATGTAAAAACTTATAAATCTTTAGGATATAAAGCAGTAGTGATTGGAGATAAAGGTATCAAAAATAAAAAATTTGATCCAGAAATATATGAATGGTTAAAAAAAAACAAAAATAATTAAATCAAGGACGAATATAATTTATCTAAAAAACTAATAATTATTGATTAAACCACATTGCGCATGATTCAGAAGCAAATGATCAGCAAGTACTAAAGCGACCATAGCGTCAACCATGGGGACTGCTCTCGGTAGAACACATGGATCATGTCTTCCTTTTGCCTTCATTAATACTTCTTTACCTTCAGCATTTACTGTTTTCTGTTCTTTCCCAATGGTTGCTGTAGGTTTAAAAGCTATCTTCATCTCAATATTTTCGCCATTACTGATTCCTCCCTGTATACCTCCTGAATTATTAGATGTTGTTCTTAACTTACTTTTATCATCAGACTTAATAAAGGAATCATTATGTTCACTTCCTTTTAAATAAGTTCCAGAGAAACCTGAACCTATTTCAAAGCCTTTTGTGGCAGGCAAAGACATCAAAGCCTTCGCTAAATCAGCTTCTAATTTATCAAAAACAGGCATCCCAAGACCAGACGGAACATTTCTTACAAGACATTCAATAACACCGCCACAAGAGTCTCCTTGACGCTTTAATTCCTTAATTCTCTCGATCATTTCTGCTGATACGTTTTCATCAGGACATCTAACAATATTAGAATCTATTTTATTGAGAGAAATCTTCTCTTTGTCTATATCAGAATCAATATTATGTATACGCTTTACCCAAGATAGTATTTCAGTGTTACAGAAGTTTTTTAATAATTGTTTTGCTATAGCACCAGCCGCTACTCTCCCAATTGTTTCTCTTGCAGAGGCTCTTCCACCTCCAGAACTTGCCTGAATTCCATATTTCAGATGATATGTACCATCTGCATGAGAAGGTCTAAATACTTGCTCCAAATTATTATAATCGCCTGGCCTTTGATCCTTGTTTCTTACCAACATGGCTATTGGAGTTCCAAGTGTTAACCCTTCTTTTATCCCACTTAATATTTCTATTTGATCTTCTTCATTTCTGGGTGTTGTAATATCACTTTGTCCGGGTCTACGCCTATCTAATTCATTTTGTATTAGGTTTATATCTATTTTTAACTTAGGGGGACATCCATCAAGGATTACTCCTACTCCTCCACCATGTGATTCTCCAAAAGTACTAACACGAAAAATTTTCCCAAAACTACTACTCATAGAAATATCAAATGTTTTATCTATATATAAACATTATATAAAACCAATTGAAAATTAAACAAAAAAAAGCCCCCGAAAAGGGGGCTTGTTAATTTAAGAACTTTAAGCTTAACCGATAGCTGGAGCTGAAAGAGCTACTGTTGTAGACTCAGCTGCTGCTAGATCAAGTGGGAAGTTGTGAGCGTTACGCTCGTGCATTACTTCCATACCAAGGTTTGCTCTGTTAAGAACGTCACCCCATGTAGGAACAATCTTACCGTTTGCATCAACAACTGACTGGTTGAAGTTGAAACCGTTAAGGTTGAATGCCATTGTGCAGATACCCATTGAAGTTAACCATACACAAACAACTGGGAATACAGCTAGGAAGAAGTGAAGACTTCTGCTGTTGTTGAAACTTGCATATTGGAAGATCAAACGACCGAAGTAGCCATGAGCTGCAACGATGTTGTATGTTTCTTCTTCTTGTCCGAACTTGTAACCGTAGTTCTGAGATTCTGTCTCAGTTGTTTCTCTAATTAGAGATGAAGTAACAAGTGAACCGTGCATAGCTGAGAATAAAGATCCTCCGAACATACCAGCAACACCAGCCATGTGGAATGGGTGCATAAGAATGTTGTGCTCTGCCTGGAAAACAAACATGAAGTTGAATGTTCCAGAGATACCTAAAGGCATTCCGTCAGAGAATGAACCTTGACCGAATGGATATACAAGAAATACTGCGAAAGCTGCTGAAACTGGTGCAGAGTATGCAACACAGATCCAAGGACGCATACCTAGACGGTATGAAAGCTCCCACTGTCTTCCCATGTATGCTGAGATGCCGATAAGGAAGTGGAATATTACAAGCTGGTAAGGACCACCGTTGTATAACCACTCATCTACAGTAGCTGCTTCCCAAATTGGGTAGAAGTGTAGACCAATAGCGTTAGATGAAGGAACAACTGCACCTGAGATGATGTTGTTTCCGTATAGGAATGAACCAGCAACTGGCTCTCTAATTCCGTCGATGTCTACTGGAGGTGCTGCGATGAATGCAACGATGAAGCAAGCCGCTGCTGTAAGTAGGCATGGAATCATTAAGACGCCGAACCAACCAACATAAATTCTGTTGTTAGTTGATGTTACCCACTCACAAAACTGTGGCCAACCTTTTAACAGCGAAGAACGCTGCTGCTGAATAGTTGTCATGAGTTCGTAAAATATGTCTCTTAGTTGAGACGAGTAAATAAAAACGGAAATAAATCCGCTGCAAAGATTTTAGACTAAAAATGCTTAAAATGTGTAAATTATTTTTCTTTAAGTAAAGTTATTTTCTACAAAATATATTAAAGCAACCTTGATGTCTTAATATTTTCTTTGTTATTGAGGATTTAACTTGGTAATAATCGAATGGTTACTTAATGGGAAAAGATCTAAAGAGATAGTTACTTTAAGAGAGGCTAAATATAGAAGACTGCAATTAGAGGCATTTGGGGCAACTATTTATTGGACCGAAAGAATTTAGATTTTAGATTTTGCAAAAGTAGTAAAAAAAAGTAAAAGTAGAAAATATTAAATAAACTTATCATTTAAATAAAAAATCCTTATCAGGTAAAGTCAGTTTATTGTTCTGATTCCTTAATTTAAATAATTTCAAGCTCATGAACCCATTGATTGTTGGAACAAATCACTTCTTTCTTTGTGTAGCTCATTGCAATTTTTTTTTCTTTATAGGCAACTTCGCCAATAAAAACCGGCCAAATCAGCTGATCTCCATCATATTTATGAATAATCCCTTGGCTATCCAGAAATAATGGATCTCCTTTTTTAATCAATTTCCAATCTTGGTTTATTCTCTCAGGATGAATTAATCCATCAATATTTCCTTTTTCATCTCTTGGATAATCTATACTCCCTTGATGAACGAAAACAACCAATTCCTTTGGGAGTTCTATGATGTTGTTTTTCAATTTATATATCTCTTCCCTTAATGATCTAAGAATTATAAGGAATCTATTTATGATGTTTGGATCATAAAAATTTTGTGCTACTGCTCCTATTTCAATAACTAAACCGCATGGCCAAGCTTCTACAAGAAATCCTGATTGGGCTTTATCTTTTTCGTGTAAATAAATAGGCAACCCGAATTTGTTCTGGAGTAATGCAGCTAAACAAAAATCTTGCAATCTCCTCCCATACATAACAATACTTGTTCCCATATTTGAAGTTGTAGTATGCAAATCGATTGCAATTTGACAGGGTTTAGATCCCGAAATTCCAAATTCATCGACTAAAAAATTAGCTCTATTAGTTTCATAAAAGCTATTCTTGTGTTGCGCATAATTCTTACTTTCTTTAAAAGATCTATTTAAATCTGCATCTATATATCTACACCCTTTTTCATAGGCAACAGGATTACCTATGATGTACTCATACTCAATACCATGATTTAAACTATCTTCCTCTCTATTAAATTGTTTAACCGCCCAAACAGGATTAATTTCATTCCCATGAGTGCCTGAAACGATAAGTATTCTTTGAACAGTCATTTTTTCTTTAAAAATAAAATTTTATGCAAAATAAATACCTCATTAAAGCCTCCAAAAAATTCTGGTTTTGGTTTTGGACCCAACTTATGAATGGCTTCGCACCATCAGATTTACATGGTAATTATAAAAGGCCTAAGGGTATAACAATTGATAGTGAATACGATATTAATAATGAGAATGGACAAATTTATTTATTGGTAGGCAATTCTTGTCCATGGTGTCAAAGAACTTTACTTGTCCATGAAATAAAACATTTATCAAAAAAAGTTAAAGTAGTTTTTTTAAAGGCCGATATTGAGCATGGCGAATGGATTTTCAATACAAAGACAAAAGGATGTATAAGACTTTCAGACCTTTACAAAAAAGCTAATGAAAAGAAAATTTTTAGAGCGACATTACCTCTCTTAATTAGTTTTGCAAAAGATGAAGTAAATATTTTGTCTAATGAAAGTTCACAGATTTTAAAATTACTCAATTCAATAAAGAGTGAATCGAAAGATCAGGCATTAAGTATTAAAGATTGTAATCAAAAATTTTTAGATTTAATTAATAAAAGCATTAATGATGGCGTATATAAATGTGGTTTCGCCAGAAATCAGACAGCTTACGAAAAAGCAAGTAAAAATCTTTTCGCAGCTATAAATGAAGTTGAAAATTTACTAGAGAAAAACAAAGGGGACTGGATATTTGGAGAGGAGTTAACCTACGCAGATATTTACCTTTTTCCAACGCTTATAAGATGGGAATTGATATATAGCAAACTTTTCAAATGTACTGAACAAGAACTATCAAGTTTTGAAAAGATTATTGAATGGAGATTAAAATTCTTTAAATTATCTAATGTTAGTACGACTTGTTATGGCAATGAATGGAAAAAAGATTACTACAAAGCTTTATTCCCTTTAAACCCAAATCAAGTAATCCCAGTATTACCATCACTAGAGGAAATAATGAGATTAGATTCTTTAAAAAATACCTAACAGAATTTCCGAAAAACAATGATGTTGTAATGAACACTTATTTAGTTCATAGATAATGCAATTTCATTAGAAATTAACTATGTTATGTATGTCTACTCAAGTACGAAAACCTCA
>CACBVE010000026.1 GCA_902542595.1 uncultured Prochlorococcus sp. | reverse complement strand
CTTGAAGATAAATCATTTAAGTTTCCTATTGGTGTTCCAACTATATATAACACTCCTTTTTCTGGTTCTATATCTCTATGCGATAATGAGGAATTATTATTCATTTCGTGATTAAATTACCAAATGGAGTAAACATTAATAATCTTATCGGGGATTTGAGAGAATTCAGCTGGGAAGCAGCTGATATTTTGAAATATTATTATCAGAGAATTAAAGATGACAAATATAAAGGCAAATTGATTAAATTTAAGGCCATTAACGATCCTGTAACTTTAGCTGACTTAAAAGTAAATGAAATGATAATTAAGAGAATAAATGAAAGATATTATGATGTAAATTGGAACTTCTTGAGTGAGGAAAATAATAAAAAAGAATTTGTTACAAAGTACATAAAATCAGATTGGCTTTGGGTCCTTGATCCTCTTGACGGTACGAAGGATTACATTCAGGGGACTGGCAATTACGCAATGCATTTAGCTTTGAATTATAAAAATAGACCTTATCTTGGAGTTGTATTGATACCTGAAAAGAATGAATTGTGGTTTTCTAATGGAATACAATCTTGGTGCGAACAGAAAGATGGCACGCTAAAAAAAAGTTGTTTATCTAAAGAAAAAAAAATTAGAGATTTGATTTTAGTTTCCAGTAAAAATCATAGTAATAAGAATTTAAAGCTTTTAATAGAAAAAATAAGATTTAGAAAAACTATTACTATGGGAAGTATTGGTTGTAAAGTAGCCTCTATTATGAGAGGAGAAAGTGATATTTATATTTCTTTAAGCTTGCCTGGTAAGAGCTCTCCAAAAGACTGGGATTTTGCTGCACCTGAAGCTATTTTAAGAACAGCAGGAGGATCAATTACTACTTTAGAGAATAAAAAACTTACATATAATAAAGAGAATTATTGTCAGGAAGGAATAATAATTGCTACTGGCAATAAATTATTTCATCAATCAATTTGTTCTCAAATAAAAGTAGTAATTCAAGAATATGGTCTATTTCAATAGATTAGTTTAATGGAGCTACTGGAGTTGGAGTAGGTTCAGGATAAGACATGCCGTTGTTTTGAGAAACCCCTCTTAAGGTTAGATTAATTCTTCCTCTGCTATCGATTTCTCTAACTCTGACCGTAACTTCATCTCCCTGTCGAACCACATCTTCAACTCTCTCGACTCTTGCCTCTGATAATTGAGATATATGGACCATACCTTCTTTCCCAGGCAAGATTTCGACAAAAGCTCCTATAGGTATGATTCTTGTTACAACTCCTGAAAAAATTTCTCCTTCGTGAACTTTTCTTGTTAATCCTTCAATTATTTTTTGGGCTTCTTCAGCGGCAGCTCCATCATGGGAAGCAATCGTTACGATTCCCCCATCTTCGATATCTATTTTTGTATTTGTTCTTTCTGTAATCCCTTTTATGGTCCTTCCGCCAGGCCCTATAACAGTTCCGATAAGTTCTGGATCTATTCTAAAGCTTAGTAGTCTTGGGGCATGAGGTGATAAAGACTCTTGAGGCTTTTCAATAGCCTCCTGCATTTTTTCAAGTATGTGTAATCTGGCTGGCCTTGCTTTTTTGATTGCATCAGAAATAATGTTTACAGGTAAACCAGTAATTTTCATATCCATTTGCAATGCAGTTATTCCTTTTTCGGTCCCTGCGACTTTAAAGTCCATATCACCAAGAAAATCCTCAATTCCTTGAATATCTGTGAGGATGCGCACTTCTTTGCCTTCCTTAATTAAACCCATAGCGGTACCACTTACGGGAGCTTTCAAGGGCACCCCCGCATCTAGTAATGAAAGAGTACTTCCACAAACAGATCCCATAGATGTTGAGCCATTTGAACTTAATACCTCACTAACTACTCTTAGTACATAAGGAAAAGTCTCCTTCCCTGGTAGGACAGGTATAATTGCCCTTTCTGCTAATGCTCCATGGCCTATCTCCCTTCTCCCAGGAGTTCTCATTGGTCTGGTCTCTCCAACAGAATATGGCGGGAAATTATAGTGATGCAAATAAGTTTTTTCTGTGCTTGGATTAAGGTCGTCCATTTCTTGTGCATCACTTGGTGTCCCAAGTGTGGTCGTTGATAAAACCTGAGTTAGACCTCTTTGAAATAAAGCTGAACCATGAACCCTTTTTGGGAGAATGCCTGCAGAGGCTGAAATTTTTCTGACTTCATCTAATTCACGCCCATCAACTCTTTTCCCATCATTAATAATTTGAGACCTCATTAATTTCTTTGTAAGTTTTTTAAAGTCGGAGCTTAACAACTTATCATTATCTGAAATAAGAACTTTAACTTGGTTATCATCTTTTAAGGATTCAATTTTACTTTGAGTTTCATCTTTTATTTTGTCGAGTTCTAGATCCCTCTCTTCTTTTGTTAACTCAAATTTCTTTAAGACAAGCTCAATAGGTTTTGTACAATTTTTTTCTATATAGGAGGGCAAAGTTTTGTCATCTTCAGGTTCCGAAGGCTTAATTTGCTTTATTCCTAAGTCTTTTAATAAATCTTCTTGAGATTTGATAAGTTCTGTAACAGCTTCATATCCAAAATCTATTGCTTCAATAGTATCTTGCTCTGATAATTGATTAGCCCCTGCTTCAATCATGACAATACCATCAGGTGATCCTGCTACAACGATATCTAGATCACCTTTTTCTATTTCTCTATAGCTGGGGTTTAATATGAAATCATCTCCTATTAGTCCAACTCTGACAGCAGCCATTGGTCCATAAAATGGTATCTCACCAAGCAAAGTTGCTATTGAAGCCCCTGTAACCGCAAGCACGTCTGCTGGCACCCTTTCATCAAGAGAAAGGCAAGACGCTACAATCTGAATTTCATCTCTCATCCAGGAAGGGAAAAGAGGTCTCATGGGCCTATCAATTAACCTTGCAATTAAAGTTGCTCTTTCTGGCGGACGCCCTTCCCTTCGCATGAAACCACCTGGAATTCTTCCTGCAGCATATAGTTTTTCCTCGTAATCACATATGAGAGGTAGAAAGTCAGCAACTTCTTTTTTAGTAGTTTTTGTTGCAGTGACTAATAAAGAAGTGTCTCCACACTCAATCATTACTGATCCACTTGCTTGAGGAGCATATAGTCCTGTAGTTAGTCGTATCTCTCGTCCGTCAAACGTGATCGACTTATTTTGTCCTTCCACTTTTTAAATTATAAATCTATACATAATTTATTCTTACATTTTTTAGGGACATATTGAGTGAATTATTTAAATAAGCTTTAAATTTAATATAAAGATAGTAGAAAATTAAATATAATTTTTCGAATTATCATTGTTTTATCTGAAATATTGCGAAATATCAAAATAAAATTTTTTCTACCAACTAGATTTTACAACTCCAGGAAGTTCACCATTATGCGCTCTCTGTCTTAATTGATTTCTACATAAACCAAAATCTCTATATACACCTCTGGGTTTTCCAGTTGCCCAACATCTATTCCTAACTCTATTAGGGGCTGAGTTTCTTGGAAGACCCTGAATTTTTCTATGTATCTCTAATCTTTCCATGGGATCTTTTGCAGCATTAAATTCTTCTAATAAAGATTTTCTTTTTGCAGCATATTTTTTCACAAGTTTTTTGCGCTTTACCTCTCTAGCAATCATGGACTTTTTTGCCATTAAAAATTCTTATAAACTTTTATTATAATAACAGCCTGACTGGCAAATCTAGAAATTAAATTACTGATTTAGTAATCTTTGAACGATTAAAAGTTGGCTTGTATCTCTAATTATAAGAAGAACACTTAGCCCAACTAAAAGAAAAAAACTTGATTGAGTTACTGCCATTTGTACTTTAACTGGGACAGGCTTCCCCCTAAATCCCTCAATTAAAGTGAAAACAAGTTGCCCCCCATCTAATAGTGGTAAAGGTAAAGAATTGAGCACTGCTAAATTAATAGAGATTAAAGCTGCAAATAATAATATTCCAGTACCTCCTTGTTCTGAAAGTTGGGCACCAATTTCAACAATTTTGACTGGCCCACTTAATTGTTGAGCTGTTGATGAGAAATTTGTTATTAATCCTTTATAACCTTGAATTGTTTTTACTAAAAGAGATGAAAATTCTTTATTTGTATATTGAAAAAGTTCGAAAAAATTTTTAGTTTTCTTAGTTTCCTTTCTTATATTTGGCTGTAATTGGGCACCTATAGTTCCTTTGCCTTCAACATTTTTTGGTATCAAGGTAACATCTTTAAAAACTCCATTTCTTTCAATTTGTATATGAACTGGGGTTTCTGAAGAATTTTGAATCTCCTTGACTAAATTTGTAACGGCTTGGTCACCCACTCCCAAAGTTTCAGACTCAATTTTTATAATCTTATCTCCTGCTTCTAAGCCAGCTAATGAAGCAGCTTTTTCAGGCTGCGTTGCTAAAACTAAAATTCCAGGTTCAGGATCAAATGGAATTCCAACTGTAGTTACATTTAAAATTAGGATTGTATAAGCAAGAATTAAATTAGCAAAAACTCCAGCAGATATTACAATAACTCTTTGAATAATTGGCCTATTTTTTAAAAGATTTGGATCTTTAGGGTCAATATTATTAAGTTCTTCATCAGGGAAGGAAACAAATCCTCCTAAAGGAAAGGCTCTAAATGAATAAGTTATATCTTTATATTTTTTTTTAATTATTGAAGGTCCAAATCCAATAGAAAATCCATCTACGTATATACCTTGTAAAATTGCTGCAAGGAAATGTCCCATCTCATGAAAAAATATGAGGAAACCTAGAACTGTAATTGAGGTTATAACATTCATTGTTCTATCTTAGATAGTTTTTATAAAATCTGATCCATAGTATGGAACTAGAGCATCTGGAATCTTAACGCTTCCATCAAGTTGTTGGCCATTTTCAAGAATTGCAGCCATCGTTCTTCCAACTGCTAAACCGCTGCCATTTAAAGTATGTATATATTGATTTTTTTTATCAATTTTTGTTCTTATGGAAGATCTACGTGCCTGAAAGTCTAAGCAATTGCTGCAACTTGAAATTTCTCTATAAGATTTACTACTGGGTAGCCAGACTTCAAGGTCAAAAGTTCTACTTGAAGAGAAACCCAAGTCTCCTGTACATATATCTACCAATCTATAGGGTAGGTTGAGCTTTTTTAAAATGCTTTCGGCATCAGCAGTAATACTTCTATGAGCTTCTAGAGATTTACTCGGATCACAAAACCAATATAGTTCAACCTTATTAAATTGATGAAGCCTTATTAATCCTTTAGTATCTCTTCCATAACTTCCTGCTTCTCTTCTAAAACAAGGGCTATAAGCAACATATTTAATGGGTAAAAGTTCGGTATTTATTATTTCATTTCTATGGAAAGCGGTTAATGGAACTTCAGCAGTTGGAGAGAGCCATAAATCATCATTCGAACAATTAAAACTTTCATTTGAAAATTTAGGTAATTGCCCAGAACCTTGGAGACTTTCTGAGTTTATTAATGCTGGAGGCATTAACTCTAAGTAACCATTTTTAGAGTGTATGTCGAGCATGAAATTAATCAATGCTCTCTCTAATCTGGATCCATTACCAATAAGTGTAATAAAACGGCTTTTGGATATTTTTGTTGTTTTTTTAGATTCAAATAGATTAAGACTTTCTCCTATTTCCAAGTGAGATTTTAGATTCTCTTTTTTGAAATGATCACCCCAAGTTTTGATTTGTATATTATCATTTTCATCTTTTCCAATCGGTGCATCTTTACTGGGGAAATTAGGTAAACTTAATATTTCTTTTTTTATTGTGTGGTCTAAGATTCTTTTTTTCTCTTCTAATTCAGCAATTTTGGTTCTAAATTCGTTCCCTTTGTCCTTTAATTCATGAATTACTTGAGAATTATTGTTTTGAGATTTGCTTATTTCTAGACCAATTAGTTTACTTAATTTTTTACTTTCAGATTGCAGATCTGATATTTTGATATCAATGTCTTTTTTCTCTAAGGTTAATTTATGTATAGGGGAAATATTAAAAACTTTACCTCTTAAGGATAAATTTTCTTCAACAAATCTTGGATTTTCTCTTATTAATTTTTGATCTAACACTCTTTTTTTTTTATACCTTTACAAGATAGTTAATCTAAAATCAATATCAGAGATTTTTGTTAAAAAATTAATTAAATTAATTAAATTAATTATTCCTAACTTATTTAAAATCTTCAAATTTAAATTTTAGCTACGAGGCAGAACGAGCTCTCCCTGTAGATGACCATTCTTTGAGTAAATCAATTTGCTCTTTGGCTGTTCTTGATAAGGGAACCAGTTCAGAAACTGCCTTTATCAAATCCTTCTCCATTAATTCTCTATTTTCAGAAAATGAAATGTGCATCCCCTCTATTACGGCTTGTTCAAGTTCAGCTCCTGAGAATCCATCTGTTCTGTCAATAATTGTAGTGAGTGGGAAATTGTAGCTTGGTCGTCTTTTTTTTAAATGTAAATCAAGAATGCTTATTCTTTCTTCTGAATTTGGCAAATCAAGGAAAAATATCTCGTCAAACCTACCTTTCCTTAATAATTCAGCGGGAAGCTTATCAATAGCATTTGCGGTAGCAATCACAAATACGGCAGATTCTTTTTCAGCCATCCAAGTTAGTAAACTAGCCAACACTCTTTGACTTGTCCCTCCATCACTCCTAGCATCACCACCAAAGCCCTTATCAATTTCATCGATCCATAGAATACAAGGGGACATGGCTTCTGCTCTTGAGATAGTTTCTCTTGTTCTTGCCTCACTTGAGCCTACAAGGCTTGAAAATAGTCTCCCCACATCTAGCCTAAGAAGTGGCATCGACCAACTCTTAGAGATTGATTTTGCCGTAAGTGATTTCCCAGTCCCTTGCGCACCAACAAGTAAGACTCCTTTGGGAATAGGTAGTCCATAGTCTCTGGCTTCTTTAGAAAATGCCCTATATCTTTGATTTAACCAAACTTTTAAAACATTTAGACCGCCAATATCATCTTGACTTGATTTGGCTTCAAAAAATTCTAATATTTCACTTCTAGCTATCACTTGTTTTTTTTCTTCAAGAATATCTTTAATATCTTCTTTACTAATTTTTCCTCTTTGAGCAAGTGCTTTTGCTGTAACTTGTTTCACTTTTATTTCAGTTAATCCACTTGAAGCTAAAGAAAGTTCGTTTAAATCTTGTTCATCAAGATTTGATCCAGTATTCGTAGCAATTTTTTTAATAAGATTTTTTAATTCTTTTTGATCTGGTAAGGGTAAGTTAATAATGGTCATTAATTCATCAAGATCTTCTGATGATGGATATATATGTGAACTGATAACTAAATTGTGATTCGTTTTCTTAAGTGAAGAAGAAAGTTCTTTTATGGTTCTACTAATGGATGGATCATCATAAAATTTATGAAAATCTTTAACTAATAATATTGTTGACATTTCAAAACTTTGTTCTTTAAGCCAGTTAAGCACTCCTAGTGGATTGTTTGAAAATTTACCATCTTCATTTATTAATCCTTTAATCCCGCTAACACAATCCCAGCAAACGTATCTTTTAATATTTAGTTTTTGACATGAAAAATTTAGTATTTTTTCTAATCTTTCTTCTTCTTTAGTCCTTATCCAAATTAATGCAGTTCTTGATTTTATAAGTAATTCTAAATTTTTACACCAAGAATCCATTAGCTAGGTTTAACTCTATTTTTTACTATTAGGTTCAAAAGGTAATCTTTTCTCTGAGATGGTTGTAGCAGTAGTGGCTATTGCTTCATTCTTGTTTTGTAGTTGTTGATCGAGAATTTTTTGAAGATTTTCAGGAAGAGCTTCTTTATTAAGAAGAAAGGTCTGAAATGCCTGGAATATATTAGCTACAACCATATATAGTAAGACTCCTGCTGGAAGTGGAAAAAAAAGAAACATTCCAGTAATCATAACTGGAGTTATTTTGTTAGCTGTTGATTGTTGAGGATTGGCAGGCATTCCCTGACTAGACAAAACCTGAGAAAGTAGTAAGGTTAATCCAAAAGCCCCGACAAGAGCAGCTATATCCCAGTTAATAGATCCATCTACATAGAAGCCAACTTGACCGAGTGCCTTAATAAACAGAAAACCACTTTTAGCTGCTAGACCAGGAATTTTAGCTTCAATAGTTGCATCGCCTGGTTTTATAGCGGTTACTGTTCCGTCTTGTGAAACTTTCAGGTTTTCAGAGCCTTTTGAAACTGACCAAGTAGGGAGAAATTTAGAGCCATTATCGTATTTAGATAAAACTTCCGAATAACTATTCCCATTTATTGTTTGTAAATTTATTTTTACTGATTCTTCTGTTCCCAATTTTGTCCCATTAGGGATAGTAGCTACTACAGGAAAGTGAGATTTTTCTGTTATGAAGATAGAGTGTCTTGGAGACTTATAAGGTTTTGGATCAATAGCAGCAATTTGATCTTGGGGAACCACTTTTAGATTAATGTTGTAAGGAACATCGGCGAAAGGTGAACCTCTTAAAGTTGCAAACAATGCGAATAGTACAGGCATTTGTACTATCAACGGGAGGCACCCTGCAAGAGGACTGCCAAATTCATTCATTAATTTTCCTAATTCTTCTTGTTGTTTCTTTGGATCACCTGAAAACTTAGATTTTATTTCAGCTTGCCTTTTTTGCATTACTGGTTGGGCAATCTTCATCCTCCTTGCACTTCTAATTGACCCAGCACTTAAAGGGAAAAGTGCAATTCTTATTACTACGGTTAATGCAACAATTGCTAAACCATAACTAGGGACTAAACCATAGAAAAAATCTAGAATAGGGATAAGTAATTTTTCAGAAATGAACCCTATCACGATATTAAAAAGAGTGTAAATTTGCTAGACATTTTATTTTACAGGAAAAGAAGATTTTTGTAATTACTTTATTTAGGATTTAGTAGCAAATCCACTAACCTCTCTAACATTTGGTATTGGAGATTTTTTAATCATATTTTCTTGAATAAATTTTTGCTTTTCTCTGAACAAAGGCAATGATTTCATCTCAACTTTAGATCCGTCGTTAAGAATGAGTACCATATCACCATATGATCCAAAACCCCTTGGTATTGATCTTATCTCTTCGATATTACTTAATGAAACCTGTGTTTTGTTTTTACCAAACCATCCGCCATCAATGGTTATACTCTTTGTTGTGATCTTATATCTCAACCATAAAGCTCTAACTATCGCAGCAAAAGTAAAGGGCAAACCAAGGATAGTAAATCCTGCCAATAGATTTATAATTAAATCACTTTTTGCTGGGCCACCTTCGTAAAAGATTTCTTTATTCATTTTGATCATTTGATTAGCTTGGACTTGAGCATTAAGTTTTGAAATTCCTCCAAAAGGCCATTTTTATCGTTGTAGGAATCATTAACCTTTAGGTTAACAAGTAACCAATAAGGTTTGTGGTTATTAATTTTTTGAATATTTGTTAATAACCACTCTTGCATGATTCTTCTTATTTTGTTTCTATCGACAGCTTTTTTCGCAACTTTTTTACTAATAGCAAATGCGACCCGCAAATTGTTTGAAGAATCATTAATGTTATGGGATGAGAGAATTTCAGGGTTTGATCTGGCTACTCTAAAATTCATTAATTTACCATTATATTTGGTTGAGTTTCTATGGATATAATTAAAAGTCCTATGACCTCTTAAACGCATTTTTTTTGGTAAGGCCATTTCAATTAAGGGTTAGACAGATACTCTTTCTCTACCTTTTTGTCTTCTGCTTTTAATAACTCTTCTTCCAGTATGAGAACGCATTCTTACTCTAAATCCTGATACACGTTTTCTTTTTCTTGAAGTTCCGCCAAAAGTTCTTTTAGTCATTTTTTTTATTATCCATAATTAATTTATCACTTAATCGATCATTATAGTGTAGCTTCCTAAGTAACTTAAAACTGATTGTCCTTTAGGCTGCCCATATGAGTGGAATTGGTATAGTCCTGATCTTTTTGGGTTGAAAATTTTCAAAACAACTGCATAACTATCCTTGCTAGAGGGAATTGGGCTGTAGGGGTAAATGTCTAATGAGCGCAGAGAAGAATCATCAGTATTAATCACAACATCAGCTGGAATATCTTCTAGACATTTTGTCCTTTCTTCAAAACCGCCAATTCTTACCTTGCAAAGTTTTATATTTTTTTCTTTTAGCGTTGATTTAAAAGTTTTAGGGATGGCTAAATTTATTTTTAAGAGATCAGTCTTTCTATCAAGT
>CACBVE010000025.1 GCA_902542595.1 uncultured Prochlorococcus sp. | reverse complement strand
GTAGGACAGCTGCAGCACATGCTATTCATAATGCAATTACTCAGATAATTACCCCAAATAAATTCTTACATGGTGAGATCGTTGGGGTTGGATTATTATTGCAATTAAGACTAGAAGAAATGAAAAATAATAATAAATTAGCTGATCAATCAACTAAACAATTGTTGTTACTTATGAAACAATTGAATTTGCCAACTACTATTGCACAACTTGGAATAAATGTTTTTGAGGATAATAATTTAGAGAAAATTGCTGATTTTACTTGTCGAAATGAATCTGAGATCCACTTTTTGCCTTTTGAAATTCATAAACAAGATGTAATAGAGGTCATTGCAAATTTTGAACAACAAAAAATTAAAATATAATTATTTTTTTGACTAAATCCCATTTCGAACAACTTAGTGATTTAAATGTTGATTTTTTTGAGAATGCTAAAGATTCACTACTAGACCCTTTAGGTCTTTATTTGGCAAACGATGTTCAGTGGATCAAACTCAATGAGAACTGGAATTCCTTGAAATTCCCTGTGGTTATTGGAGGAAAAGGTCCACCTATACTTCTACTCCATGGCTTTGACAGTAGTTTTTTAGAGTTCAGGAGAATATATCAATCATTAAAAAGAAATTTCCAAGTTATAATCCCTGATCTATTAGGGTTTGGTTTTAGTCCTAGATGCGCAACAAATGAATATAATTCCTCTAAAATAATTTCATATTTAATTGATCTCCTTAATACCTTACAAATAACAAATAATCTAAAGATTATTGGTGCGTCTATGGGAGGCTCAATAGCTTTAAAACTCTCTTTTAAAATCCCTGATTCTATTGATAAAATAATCCTTTTATCTCCTGCAGGATTGTTTGGAGAACCTAAGAGTATTCCTTTCCCTCTTAACCAAATAGGAGCCTCATTTCTAGGATTGCAGCAGGTCAGAAAAAGCCTTTGTAGGCAAGCATTTGCTTTCCCAGATGAATGTGTTGGTGAAATGGAAGAGCAAATTGCTTCAATTCATTTAGGTTGTAAAGGATGGAGGAATTCACTTGCATCATTTGCAAAAAGTGGAGGGTTCGCTGGAACCCAGAAATATATTCAAAATATCCCAATCAAAACAGTATGTGGAGAAAATGATCGTATTCTTGGAAAAAAAGAGATTAAAAATATAAGAAAAATTGATAAATTAAATTTTATAGGGTTGCAAAATTGTGGTCATCTACCTCATGTAGATTTACCATCATTATCTAGTAAAATTATTCAAGATTATTTTTTGGAGTAAAAATTTTATAATTAATTTAGATACTTGAGAAGTATAAAAATGTAATACAAAACTGATGGAGTAAAAATGTAGCTATCAATTCTGTCAAGCATGCCTCCATGTCCTGGTAAAAAAGTACCCGAATCTTTTATTTTTGCATCTCTCTTCATCATTGATTCAATTAAATCTCCAACTAATGCCATAAGAGAAATTAAAATTCCAAATAAAATTCCAACAAATAATGGATTTTCCCAATTAAGTAAAAATGCGAAAAATATAGCTAATAAAATTGAACAGGATATTCCTCCAATTAAACCTTCTATTGTTTTGCTAGGAGATATTGGAGAAAGAGATTTTTTACCAAATGACTTGCCAACGAAATAAGAACCAATATCACTGGCTACAATTAAGAAACAAGAGGTTAAAGTTAAATGAAGACCTGAAGTATTAGATAAGTTTTCAAACGAAATAAAACCTTGATTTGAAGTTATTATTACTGACTCTAATCCCCTTAACTTAATCCAATAACTAGGTAAAAAACCTAAATAGAATAAACCAAAAATAGAAGCTGCAATATCGGAAATTGTTCCAGGCTTTGGTTGCAAAAGTAACCAAGTGCATATAACAACTGAACAGATAGGCAAAATTGAATTTGATATTTCTCCTTCAATCAAACCTGTGGTCTCAAAATAAGTAGTAATTATAATAATGAAAGATGAAAACAATGTAGTTTTAGTAGCTGGTTTTATTCCTTTAAATTCAGCCATCCTAAAAAATTCTAATAGTGCCAAATAAGTAAGTAAGGCTGTAGCTAATGTAAAAAACCATCCCCCTAACAAAACAACAATTAAACCAAATATTCCTATAAGTAATCCGCTTCTTAATCTCATATTAAATTTCTATTTTTTTATCACTCTTATATTAAAATTTAACAGATCTTTGTTGCATAAACTTTGATTATTTATCCAATTAAATTTATCGATATTAATTTTTTCTCCAGGAACTAGTAGAGGTATTCCAGGAGGATAAGGGCAAATAATATCTCCAGATATTTTATTTAATGATTGCGAAAAAGGAATACTCTGAGTCTCACTTCTCCAAGCAATTCCAATTTGAATCTCGGGGACTTCAACTAAATTAAAGGGTGATTGGAGTACATTAAGAGTGTCTAATTTTTTGGAATTTAATAGTAATTTATTCCACAACTTTACAAATAAATTAAGAAAATCTTTTTGATTCGCAAACCCTAAGCAAAAAGTAAGAGTCTTCATATCTGGTAATTCAGCAATAAGACCATTTTTATAAAAAAATTTATCGGCAGTGAAACCATCAATTCCAACCTTAGAGGTATTCAAGACTATTTTTAATGGGTCTTGGGTTTCTATGAGAGGAATATTCTTTTGGGTTAATTTTTTGTAGATACTTTTTGCTTCTAAAATTCTTTTTTGATATTTGGATAAACTTTTTTTATTAAGCCAGTCTTTAATAGACTCTTCACAAGAAGAAAGTAATAAGGAGCTTGGACTGGTAGTTTGCAATAAATTAATACTCTTGATTAAATTTTGTTCATTTACAAGATTCCCTTTGTACCAGAGTGCCGCAGTTTGAGTCAAACCGTTAAGTGACTTATGCAATGAGTGAACTACTAAATCAGCGTTTGATACTAAAGCGGATTTTGGTAGGTTAAGATTTTCGCAAAATAGGAAATAAGAACCATGGGCTTCATCAACCAAAACAGGTAAATTTTTTTTATGACAAAGATCTATTAGAGGCCCTAAATCTCCCGCGTAACCATGATAAGAGGGACTTACTAGAATTACACCAACAATTTTTTTCTCAATAAAATTTACTTTTTTAAATACATTTTTCAACCAGTTTTTTGTGATTGGTTTGTAATGACCGTTTTCTGATGAAAAATCTAGGTCAAAGAATATTGGTTGTATGTTCTGCATCGCACAGATTTTTATAACACTTATATGGACATTTCTTGGCATCAGGATACTTTCGCCAGGATTTGCCATTGCAATTACAGCTGATTGTATTAATCCAGAAGCTCCATTAACTCCAAAAAAACATCCTTTTGCTCCAAATTTCTCAGAAAATTTTTTTTGAGTTGTGGCAATTAATCCGCATTGGGATAGCGATGAGCCTATCTCTGGTAGTTCCGGTAAGTCCCAATACCCAGGTCGTTTTTTTAATAATTTCACTAATTTCTTGGGTAAAGCTGCCCCTCTATTATGAGCGGGGAAGAAAAGTGACTTTAAAAACTTTTTAGTTAGAAAAGAAGAAATGCTCATAAAGTATTATTGACATATATAGAATAGATTAATTAAAAATCCTTCTTTGATATTTTTTGACTTTAATGACAAGGTCTTATTCGCAATACTCAGCAAAAGTTGACTTAATTTGGTTGATTTTGAGACCATGGATTTTTATCCCAAGAGTTTTATATATCCTTTTAACTTTTATTTTTCTTTTTTTAAGAATACTTTTTCAAGGTAACAGTAAAAATAAAAATGTACAAAAAAATCTCTCAAAATATCTTTTTGATGTAATAACAGATTTAGGACCTTGTTTTATAAAATTGGGTCAGGCACTTTCAACTAGACCGGATCTTATTAGACAAGATTGGCTAACAGAACTTACCAAGTTACAGGATAATCTCCCTGCATTTGATCACAATATTGCTTTAAAAATTATTGAAGAGGAACTCGGAGCAACACCAAATGAATTATTTGATGACTTCCCTGAGAGTCCTATTGCCTCAGCAAGCTTAGGTCAGGTTTACAAAACAAAAACAAAAAATAATACTTATGTAGCTGTAAAAGTACAAAGGCCAAATTTATACTTTCTTATAAGAAGAGATGTTGTGATATTAAGGTTTTTAGCAACATTTATGTCACCATTTCTACCATTAAATATTGGGGTTGGAATTGGAGAAATAATAGATGAATTTGGCAAGGCACTTTTTGATGAAATTGACTATGAAAAAGAAGCTGAAAATGCTTTAAAGTTTGCAAATTTATTCAAAGATAACCCAAATGTTTTTATCCCTAAATTGGAAAAAGAGTTTTCATCAAAGAGAATTATTACAACCTCTTGGATTGATGGAGTTAAATTAAGAGATAGAGCCTTATTGGAGGAAAATAATTTAGTACCTTCTTCTTTTATAAAAACTTGTGTGATAAGTGGACTACAGCAATTATTTGAATATGGATATTTTCATGCTGACCCACACCCTGGGAATATGTTTGCACTTAAAGGTGGAAATACAGATTATGGAAATTTAGCTTATGTAGATTTCGGGATGATGGATACAATTACAAATTCAGATAGACTATCCCTTATTAAGGCTATTGTTCACATAATAAATGATGAATATTATCTTCTTGCAAAAGATTTTCAGAAATTAGGTTTTTTAACTAAAGAACAAGATCTACAAAAACTTGTTGAACCATTAAAAGAAGTTTTAGGTGGATCTTTCGGAGCTGAAGTCGGAAATTTTAATCTTAAAAATGTAACTGATAAATTCTCAAAACTAATGTATTCATATCCATTTAGAGTGCCTAGCAGGTTTGCATTAATAATAAGAGCAGTTGTTAGTCAAGAGGGTTTAGCACTAAGACTGGATCCTGAATTTAAAATTTTAAAAATTGCATATCCTTATATAGCTAAAAAATTACTAACTGATAATTCTGATGAGATTTTAGAAATTCTTTTGGAAGTTGTTTTTGATAAAAAAGGTCGAATTCAAATAGAAAAGGTAGAAAGTTTATTAAATATATTATTTAAAGATTCTGAAAATATTAATTCAGACCTCATACCGGTTGCAAATGCAGGATTAAAGTTAATTGTCAGTAATAAAGGAGCCGAAGTCCGGAAGAATCTTCTTTTAAGTCTTATAAAAGATGACAAATTGGAATTAACTGATGCAAAAAAACTTTTAAGTTTAATTAGAGATAAATTCAGCCCTTTGAATATTGCAAAAAGTGCAGTTCAAAATATTATTTCTCCAGTTTAGTTTTTATATTTACTTCTAATAAATTTACTTATAATTTTAAAAGGACTAAAATTTAATGTAGTACGGACTTTTGAAATTGAGTATTCAAATAATTAATGAAATTGGATATATAGAATGAACATTTTTAAAAATCTTTTTTTATTTAAAAAACAATCTGTGATTGATAATAAAGTAAATAATGGATTAGTAGATCAGTATGGAGAAATAGCAAGGTTAGTTAAAGAAACCAGAATCCAAAAAAATATAACGATTCAAGAATTGTCAGGAATTTCAAGAATTCCTGAACAAACGATAATTTCTATTGAAAACAATAATAAAAATACTAGACCAAAGTATCCATTTATAAGATCAATATTAATTAAATTAGAGGAATGCTTAGGATTAAAAAAAAATACTCTGGAGAAATTAGCAATTAGAGATGGAGAAACTTCTAAGAAAGAAAACAATGATTTTATTCTCAACAAATTCGATCTTATAAATACTTGGCAGGGAAGCCTATTGTATTTTTTTATATTAATTCTAACTTTGTTTATATTGAAGAGATATTTTATTTTGAATGTAAATGTTATTGAGATTCAAAATATTGAAAATAAGATTATTGATAAATAATTATAAACAAGGCATTATTTTCTTGTTCTCCCGTAATTATTCCCTAGCTCACTAAATATTTTAATATTGTCTTCTATTTCTTCTAAAGGTCTATTTAACTTCCATTTCCAGTTATTCTTTGTAGTACCAGGTATATTTAATCTACTTAAGTCGTCGAGAGATAATATATCTTGGATTGGTGCTATAAAAAGATTCGCATTTGTTCCCATCCCTATTTTAATTAGGCTCCATGAAGGGTTTTCAGAAAAATTATATTCATCTTTTATCCGTATTTTGGAGTTATTATCTAAACATTCCCACCATGATATGGAAGTAGAGTTGTCATGAGTACCTGTATAAACAACCCAATTTTCTCCTTCAATATTTTTAGGTAAATATGGGTTGTCTTCACTTCCATCAAAAGCGAATTGTAAAATTTTCATGCCCGGAAGTTCATATTTTTTCCTTAATTTTTCTACATCAGGGGTTATTACTCCTAGATCCTCCGCGATAATTGGCAGATAGTCGGTCCCTAAATCATTTTTTAATTTACTTAAAAGTGCCTTTCCTGGAGAATTTATCCATTTACCATTAATTGCTGTTTTAGATTTGCCATTAACTCTCCAGTAACCTGCCAACCCCCTGAAATGATCAAATCTCAAAAAGTCTACAAGTTCGAATTGCCTTTTAAATCTTTTCCTCCACCAACAGAAATTAGTCCTCTTATGTTTTGACCAAAAGTAAGTTGGGGTGCCCCATAATTGTCCTGTCGATGAAAAATAATCAGGTGGTACGCCACTTTGAAAGATTAAATCTCCATTTTTTAAAATTGAAAATAGTGACTTATTACTCCATACATCTGCGCTGTCCCTAGAAACATAAAAGGGCAAATCTCCAATTAATTTAACATTATATAATTTTGCAAAGTTCTTAATATCTCTCCATTGTTCATCTAAATGCCACTGTATTAATTTTTTAATAAGTATCTTTTCACGTTTTGTCTTGATCCATGATTTTAAGAACTCGTCATTTTTTATTCTAAATTCTTGAGGCCACTGCCACCAAGGCATCATATTGAATTCCTCCCTGATAACAACGAATGTTGCATAATCTTCAACCCAGTAATTCTTACTAATCCATTTATTAAATTCAATTTTTCTATATTCTGCTTGAGAATCCCAACCTTGCAAAAGGAGTTGACCCAATTTTTTTGCTAAATCATCAGCATAATTAAAATCGAAGTGAGTCTCGTGCTGATTTGTGTGTCCTAATTCATCTTTATTAGAAATAAAGATAAAACCTTTTTCGATTAAATAATCGATATCAAGAAACCATGGGTTCAGTGCAAAACTTGATGGTGAACTATATGGAGACCCTGTAGCATCCGTTGGTGTTAGAGGCAAAAATTGCCAGTATTCGATCCCATACTTATGAAGCTTTTTTATCCATTCTTTAGCCCCTTTACCAAATGTGCCACATACTCTTCCTCCTGGTATACAGGATGGATGCATAAGCACCCCTAATGATTTATTTGATATTACTGCTTTAATAGGCATCTTTTAAAAATATTTTGATTCTTTATATTTAACTTGTTTTTATTATTCAAACTCAAACATATACAAATTTTCTTAAGTTGACAAATAATATGTGATTAGTATTTTGACTGAATCAAAAATAAATTTTGATTTTTAATCGAATTAAGTTCACATTTTGTTTAAGAGATGTGACTTTTGAAAAGATCTAGGCATTATCTTTTGCGAAATTCACATAAACGACTACGATAAGAATATAGTTTTATATTGCTAATTTCGTGACAAGTTTTATCACGGCAGTGCAGAATAAAGAACCAAATTTTAATCTAACTAATAGTAGATTAAGATTAGTAAGTGGAACAACAAATCCTAAATTAGCTGAAGAAATTGCATCATACTTAGGGATTGAAAATGTACCTTTAATATCTAAAAGATTTGCTGATGGAGAACTTTATGTTCAAATTCAACAATCTATTAGGGGATGCGATGTATTTCTAATACAACCTACATGCGCTCCTGTAAACGATAGTTTGATGGAACTAATGATTATGGTTGATGCTTGTAAAAGGGCATCTGCAAGGCAAATAACAGCCGTAATCCCTTACTTTGGATATGCAAGAGCAGATAGAAAGACTTCGGGTAGAGAATCTATAACTGCTAAACTTACTGCTAATTTACTAGAAAAATCAGGCGTAGATAGAGTTCTTGCAATGGATTTGCATTCAGCTCAAATCCAAGGTTATTTTGATATTCCATGTGATCATATTTATGGATCACCTGTATTAATTGATTATTTAGAATCTCTAAATTTAGAGGAAGTTGTTGTTGTTTCACCTGATGTAGGTGGAGTGGCGAGAGCGAGAGCATTTGCAAAATTAATGAAAGACGCTCCGTTGGCTATAATTGATAAAAGAAGATCAGCTCATAATATCGCTGAAAGTCTAACAGTCATTGGTGAAGTTAAAGGTAAAACGGCCATTCTTATTGACGATATGATAGACACTGGAGGCACAATTTGTTCTGGTGCTAATTTATTGAAAAAAGAGGGTGCTAATAGAATATTTGCATGTGCCTCTCATGCTGTTTTTTCTCCTCCTTCTTATGAAAGATTGAGTGCTAAGGATTTATTCGAACAAGTTATTGTGACTAACAGCATACCAGTCATTGTCAAAGATAATTTCCCACAGTTAAAAGTACTATCAGTCGCTAATATGCTTGGTGAAGCAATTTGGAGAATTCACGAAGAAAGTTCTGTTAGCTCAATGTTTAGATAATCTAAAAATTATTTCTTTGTTTTCTTTATAAGTGCCTTTAAACTTTTCTCGTAATCCTTTTTTATTCCCTTTGGAATACTCTCTGGACAAATGTTAAGTGCGCTTCCAACAATCTGAAATGTACCTGCGTTATATAATCTTTTTTCATTAAGTTTTTCATTCCCTAATTCTTTAATAACACCATCATGCTTGCCTATTATTACATTTGCAAAAGTAGCACTAGCAATGCCAAGACCTTTATTGAAATCTACTTCAGCCTTTGAAGCTATACAAAGATAAGATGCACCCATTTGTCGGTACAAGAAAAGATCTTCTTCAGTAGCAGCAGCTAATTTTTTTTCTGCCTTAATTTGTTTAGTTAATGGACTAATCTCAAAAAGTGCAAAGGATAAAATGAAGGTAATCCCTATCATTTTAAGAATTCTTTTTGAATAATAATTAATACTCATTAACTAATAATTTTTACTTTAAGATAACACTTATGTAAGTAATATTAATTGATAAAAAGGACTTACTTAATAATTTTTATTTCGTGGTGATTTTCTACTATTTTCAGCTTATTGTTGTTCCATGAATATATAACTCTGAATCTATAATTATCAGAATCTACTAGTCTTGTATGTTCAAGTATATACCAATCTTTATAGGAGGATTCAAAAATCATTTCGTGTTCATCGACTTGTTTAATATTTGATATCCCTTCAACGTTACTTAGATAAAAATTTTCCCTTAAAAGTTGGTGACCTCTTAGGTATGCTTGCATTTCTCCTTGTTCTTTGTATTGTGGATTTTCCTCAAAGAAATTATATTTTTTTTCAGGATACCAGCTGAATTTATAATGAGACTCCCACTTAGATTTATTTTCTAGAGCTTGAATTTTTATATTCATACATAAATTATAAGTTTTTTGTGTTTCATCAAAAAAATATGTTCTATTAGATTTCCAAAATCCGATATTTCTTGAAAACCATCTTTTTAAATTACTATTCAAACTAATTTCTGGAGAATTATTTTCTCCAAAATTTAGATTTTTCTTTTGATTAATAACAACCATTTATAAATTTAGACATATATATTTCATAGCTTATCTGTAGAATAAAAATAAATATCTTAATGTGTTCATAAGGATTAACAGCTTTTCAACACTTGAGGGTAAATCATTTGAACGATAAAAAGGACCTAAAATTAATACTTGTAGCAGCAAGAAATCAGCTTTCTAGTGCCGATATTAAGTCCTTGATCGCTTATTTAGAGTCAGATAATTGTGAATTCGAGATATCGCTACAGATTTCAGAGCCCACAGAACAACCGGAATTATTAGAATTGCATAGATTAGTTGCTATACCTGCTCTTATAAAAATTTCTCCAGCTCCAAAACAAATATTTGCTGGAAGTAATATTTTTTCTCAATTGCAGAAATGGTTACCAAGATGGCAACAGGAGGGAGTAACAAAAAATCTAGGGATTAATTTGCAACCATCCAAAATTGATTCAACAAGAACTCAAAAAGAATTTCTTCTAGAAGACGAACTTCTCGTTTTAAGACAAGAAAATGAGACATTGACTAAAAGAATAGAATCTCAGGAAAGATTACTAAGAATGGTGGCACATGAATTAAGAACTCCATTAACTGCAGCCACTTTGGCTGTTCAAAGTCAAAAACTTGGACAAATAGACATAGCAAAATTGCAAGAAGTAATTAAAAGACGTTTAGAGGAAATCGAACTTTTGTCACAGGATCTTTTAGAAGTTGGAACGACCAAATGGGAAGCGTTATTTAATCCTCAGAAAATTGATTTAGGTAATATTAGTGCTGAAGTAATACTCGAATTAGAAAAATTCTGGCGATTGAGAAATATTGAAATTGATACCGATATTCCATCTGATATACCAAGTGTATTTGCAGATCAAAGAAGAATGAGACAAGTATTTCTAAATTTAATTGAAAATGCTATTAAATTTTCTAAAGATTATGGATCTATAAAAATTACAATGATTCATAAGACAAATCAATGGGTGGAAATAACAATTTGTGACAAAGGGGTCGGGATTCCTTTGAGCGAACAAAAAAGAATTTTCATGGATAGAGTTAGGCTCCCACAGACTTCTGAAGGAACTTCAGGATTTGGGATTGGGTTATCTGTATGCAGAAGAATAGTACAAGTCCATGGAGGGAGAATATGGGTTGTATCTGAAATTGGTGTGGGCTCATGCTTCCATTTTACTGTTCCTGTGTGGCAAGGACAAAACAAAGATCAACAATACTTGACGAAAGGCTAGCCTTGCTCTTAATTTTTAATAAGCTGTTATGCTAATCTCCTGGCCCCATCGTCTAGAGGCCTAGGACACCTCCCTTTCACGGAGGCGACAGGGGTTCGAATCCCCTTGGGGCTATTTCTAAACTTTAAACTAATTTACTGATAATTTTGCTTGCCTATCGACGGCAATCAAATTTTCTGACAGATCTTTTTTTAGTCTTTTCTCTATCATCCCTATGGGCATCCACTGACAACCTTGAACAGTAAGATCATAAAT
>CACBVE010000024.1 GCA_902542595.1 uncultured Prochlorococcus sp. | reverse complement strand
ATCTTGGGAAATGATTTTCACTGCAATTTAGCTGAAGTTCATTTAAATCAGATTGATCCAGAGGATTTTGAAGAGCAAAAAAAAGCTTTTAAAGCAGCAGCTCTCTCTGTAGCATGCTTACTTAATCATGAATTTGAAGTTGAGCGTTACAGAAAAAGTAGGGAATATGATCCTATTGTGGGAGTAAGTTTTACTGGATTATTTGATTTTTGTGTACATGCCTTTGGGACGCCATGGTTGAAATGGTGGGAAGCAGGAAGGCCAAATAACGAAGAAGGGAAAGCTTTCAAAAAGCAGGAAGCTAAATTCTTAGATTCTTGGAGAAAAATAGTAAAAGAAACTGTATGGGAATATTGTGATAAGCATAATCTAAGGAGACCAAATAGATGCACAACAGTTCAACCAGCGGGGACTAAAAGTCTTCTTACTGGAGCAGCTCCAGGATGGCATCCTCCAAAGGCTCAAAGATTCATAAGAAGAATAACTTTCAGGAAAAATGACCCAATCGCTTTAGCTTGCATGGATTATGGTTACTCAGTTGTTCCATCTCAATCAGATAAAGATGAAAATGGTTGCTTGCTCGATAATCCATTTGATCCAAGATGTACAGAATGGTTAGTTGAAATCCCTACAGAAGTTAGTTGGGCAAATATAGAGGGTGCAGACAAGATAGATATCAATAATTTCTCAGCATTAGCTCAATTTGATTTTTACATGCAAGTGCAGAAATTTTACACAGAGCATAATACCTCTGCAACCGTAGAATTTAGAGAAAATGAAATCGAGGATCTTGCGAAAGCTATTCATAATGCAATCGAAAATAATGAGGGATATATTTCAGCAGCATTGTTGGCGCGATTTAGTGCTAATGCAACATTCCCGAGATTACCTTTTGAACCAATAAGTAAAGAGGAATATATATCATTGCAAAATCAAGTTTTAGAGAGGAAAGTTAACAATGATTTCTTTGACGCTCTCAATAAATATGATATTGGAGAACTTTCTGAAGCAGGGCCAGCAGGCTGTGATTCAGATAAGTGCCTTCTTCCGCTGGCTAAACCGAAAAATTGATTTTAAAGTTATTTGTAAATAAAAAGATAAATTAGTTTTTAAAAATTTAATTTATGGCTAACTCTTAAATAGGGACATAAATTATTTATGACATTAAGTTTAAATATTGGTAACTTATTTAATGATTCCTCTAGTCATGCCCTAGTGGACGAGCTAAGAAAAAGGACCTCAGAGGAAGATATATTAGACTTTGAAAGAAAATTCAACTCTAAAAATGAACAAAATCTACATATCTATATATGTAGATTTCTAAAAAACAGATCTATATCAAGAGGACTGGCCTCTAAATGGTTAATAACTATAATTAAAAACAAGGAATCAAAAATTGATGCTTTGCTAAAATTAAAAAATTAGGTCAGCGCAGATAATCTCCATAGAGCGATTCCAAAAATTGAAAATCCCATAATAAAAGTAAAAGCCAAAGCATTTACCAATTGAACTTTATCATTCATTCTGCTTGCGAATGGTAGTAATTGAGCAAATAATGGAGTCTCTTCAACTATTGCAGATTTTTTTACAGTGGGTTTTTTGCCTCTAGAAAACATAAAACAATTTTTATAATCTTAAGAATTTTACATTTAAAAGTTCATTAATAAAAAAATACTTCTCAAAAACGAACAAAATGTAACCTGTAAGAAACTATAAGAAGATAAACTTAGATATTTTTTGCTGGAGCCTAATCTAATAATTAAAATATTAAGTTTTTATATTAAAGACCTAGACAAATATTTTCCTAGAATGTTATTGTAAATATGTAGCAACCGCTACCAAAACGTTCAACTTGCTTTTTGCAAGCCGCAAATCGACTTAAGCCATGGAACGGGGACTTAAGCGAAACCGGAGCTTAAAACAATGACTCTTATTTACAGAGGACAAAAATACGTCCAAAACAAAGAAGTTGCTAAGAAGCAGCATAACGAACTAGTTTATAGAGGAAAAGGTTATACAAGCTAGTTTATTTATTTCATAAAAAAAGTCACTTTTAGTGGCTTTTTTTTTATGCAATATCAGATTAAATCATTCAATATTTTTTACTAATATTAGACTAAAATAATTTAATCGCACTAATAGATTTGATAACTATGGCTGATCAGAAACCTCTATTTAAAGCACCTTATGACATAAAAGATGTAAGTGCTCTTTTCGCTATTGTTGCATTTGTATTAATTATCGCAGCGATAATAGGCAATAATTTGTTTGGAATATTTCAAGAAAATGTTCGTTTTTCTTAACTTCAAAGGATATAAATCATAATTTATTCCATACTTATTAACAAAATTAAAGAATTGATTAAAGGATTTTAGAAGTGGATGATATTTATTTCCTAGGGAACCTTAATTCTAGGGCAATTCGAGTTTTATTACTGTCATTAAAAGCCGCACCATGAATAAGATAAGGTGTAAAAACCAATGCTTCAGTTTCTTTAGGATTAGGCCTTATCATTTTCAATTCACCTTCACTAGTTTTTAGAATACATGGCACATTGTAAATATTATTATTTATCCTTGCACCTCCGATATTTGTTTTAAAAATTTGATTTTCGGGTAAAAAATGACTTCTTGGAATTACGGGAAGAGAGGTTTTATCATTACATCCTGCGATAGGAAGCCAAATATTAAGGACATTTTTGTATCCATCGATATAACCATCTCTATGAGGTGGATTAATATCATACGTCTTTGGCCTATTAATCCTTAATTGAATATGCGATTTATTAAACTTTTTAATCCATGAAGTTAGCCTGAAATTCATAAATCCACTTAAATTATCTGTTATTGTCTCAATATCAAACTCGAAATCATCAATACTTAATTCTCTAGATTTTTTGATTATTGATTGATGCTCCTTCTCAGATTTTATAAATAAATGATAGTCCTCTAAAAAAAACAAATTTTTATTAATTGAAATCCCTAAGGATTCTGTTATTCTGAACAAAATAGAAGTTATCGAACTCCTCAGAGAATTAAACTGATCCAAAGTAACTATATTTTTCATAATGGTGTAACCTTCTTCTTCCCAACTGGTATTTCCAATTATGTTATTAAGTGATTTGTACAAAGAGTGCTGTTCTTTACCCCAATTGAAATCTCCATATACTTCAAGTTTGAAAGGCTTATCATCAATATTTATGGAAAATATATGAGGATTCAAATTAAAATATGAATTATTATATTTTATATTAACTGATTAAAGTTATTTAAAGTAAAAATAATTATCAAAATATGTCTATAAAACTTTTTATCAATAAGTGAAATGAGGTTAATGATATGAATTAATTATTTTGAAATATTTTATTTAAGAAAGTAAAATATTTGCAATTCTCTTTTTTCAAACAACTATCTTCAATAGAATATTTATCAAATTAGTTCTTCAAGTATTTAACTAGATTATATTTCTATATTATTTAAATTTCCATTCATAACTTAAGAGTAGATTTATATATGTTGTTGATCTTTTGATAGTATTATTTACGATTTACATTTTTATAAGAATTGATATAAAAAATTGCTTATCATTTTGCTTTTTTAAAAATTATTTATCCCTAAATTATTAATTTTTCAAATCAAACTTACTCAAATGTATTTATAAAATATATTATTGATATTAATTAAATATTAAAGAAAAATATGAAAAATTTCTCTAGATTTTTTAAACCTATAAAAAATTTAGTACTTTATACCTCATTTTTTTTTATAACAGGTTCTTCTTTAATTTATCTGTATAATCAAAGAGGGTTAATTCTATCTTATTTATATCCAACATATCGCAATAATAATAAAATAGATTTAAGAGATAAAGATTTAGAGTATGCAAAAAAAATTATGGAAGGAGGTTATATTCTCCACTTTCGTCATGCAGAGAGAGATAAATGGATAGATGTTGCAATGTATGATTCTCTAGAGAGTGATGTTCATGATAAAGGAGTAAATGAATCTAGAAATGCAGAGAATGATTATTTCAAAAATGCTGTATGTCTAAATAAAAGAGGTATGATTCAGGCTAAAGCTATTGGTGAACATCTTAAGAAAATCAACCTACCAGTTGGGTATATCATTTCAAGTCCAAGTTGCAGAGCTCGACAAACAGCAGAGATTGCATTTAAAAGATACGATAAACTTGATAGAGATTTAGTTCATGTAGGACCATATGCCGAATTAAAGTCTTTAAGAACGAATAAGCTTATAAATTTATATAAAGAACTTCCTATTTATGAAGGGAAAAATACAATAGTCTCATCTCATAATGGAGTTATTCATTCTCAAATGTTTGAAAATCTAAAAGGTGGTCCACTTGATTTAGAAGAAGGAGGATTTTACATAATATCTAAGAAAAATAACAAGTTATATCTAGATCATGAATTTCATAATTTCAACGATTTTATAAGAATATTTTATAAAAGATAATCTCTAGATATTTCTTAAAATTAAATAAACAATAACATTGTAATGAAAGCATATGGAGCCAGAAATTATAAAAATAAGCACTTTTAAAAGTTCTCAAGGCAACTTATCGATAATTGACAAGAAAAATAATATACCTTTCGAAGTAAAAAGAATATTTTATATATACAATATTCCTCAAAATACACAAAGAGGAGGGCATGCTCATAAATCTCTTGAGCAATTTATTTGGGTTATTAATGGCCAATTAGAAATCATAACCTTCTCAAAAAATGATGTGAAGAAAAAATTTGTTCTTGATAGCCCAAATATAGGATTATATATTCCAGAGTTAACATGGTCATATCAACTAACTAAGAGTTTTAACACAATTTACTGCGTTGCAGCATCTGATTATTATGATGAAAATGAATATATTAGAGATTGGGAAGACTTTATAAAAGAAGTAAATTAAAAGTGGAAGTAAAATTTTTCAAACAAAATAAAATTAATCAGCTCTACAAAAGTTCCTTAATTAATTCTATTAATGCGCTAATCGATGGCAAATCAGCAATAGTTTTTGGCAATTATTCAAAAGAATTTGAAAAAAAATATTCAGAATATATTGGTGCCAAATATTGTTCGTTGTTATCAAATGGGCTCGATGCACTTTCAATAGCTTTGAAAGTAATTAATGTAAATCCTGGCGATGAAATCATAGTTCCCAATCATACTTATATAGCAACTTGGCTTGCTGCACTTAATTTAGGATGTGTTGTTGTCCCAGTACCTGTCAAAGAAAATAATTTATTAATTGATGAAAATAAAATCAAACAATTTATAACTTCTAAAACGAAGGCCATAATTCCTGTTCACCTTTATGGGAACGTAACCAATATTAAGGAAATAAGAGAAATTAGTAAGGAACACGAAATATTTGTTATCGATGATGCTGCACAAGCTCATGGTTCATCAACAGGAGGTAATAAAGTTGGTAATTTATTTAACATGAGTTGCTTTAGCTTTTACCCCACAAAAAATTTAGGTGCACTAGGAGAAGCTGGGTGCATAACTACAAATAACTTGGAATTTTTCGAAAAAATAAACTCAATTAGGAATTATGGAAAATCTTTGGATAATTCTTCTGAAAATATATTTCAGGGATCTAACCATAGGGGGGATGAAATTCAAGCAGCTTTCTTAACAGAGAAATTGAAAAATATCGAAAATATTATTCAAAAAAGAAAATCTATTATTAATTCTTATAAAAAATTAGAAAATGGGCACACCAAAAATAAACTGAAAATAATTGAATATAGCGAGGGATCTTCTCCCCATCTAGCAATTATAAAATTAAAAAATGTACAGGTTAGAAATTCACTAATTAAAAACTTAAGATCTAATAATATTCAAACAATGATTCATTACGAAATTCCATGCCATAAAAAGCAATTTATTAAACAAAACCAAATTATAATTTCAGATGAAGTTGCACTTCAAGCAGAAGAAATATCAAATACTATCTTAAGTCTTCCTATGAGTGAAGTGCATGATGAAGAAGAAATAAATTACGTGATTGATTGTATAAATCAATTTTTTATTGATTAAATAATATTTTCAAACTTTATATATTAAATTGGTTATATTAATATTTAATTGAATTCTTTATATGAGTAAAGATATTGATAGATATTGGGAAAATTATCAAGAGATTTATAGCTTTGAAGAAATCCTAAAAGAATATAGAGAGAAAACAATTTTAGAATTTTTAAAATCAAAAAGGCCCAAAAATATCCTTGAAATAGGTTGTGGATTTAAACCAGTATTTGTTAAATATATTGAATTTGAATCCTATACAATCGTTGAGCCTGGAGTCAAACCATATAAGAATGCTTTGAAGATTTCTGAAAAAAATGAACGAGTAAATTGCATAAATAACTTTTTTGAAAAGATTTCACAATCTCTAATGGAAAGGCCATTCGATTGTATATTAATTCCAGGCGTATTGCATGAAACTGAAAATCCTGACTATTTCCTTCATAGAATTGGAAAGGTAATGAATAAAGATACAATAGTTTATGTAAACGTTCCAAATGCGATGTCACTTCACAGAATAATTGCTAAAGAAATGGGTATAATTAATGATATATTTGAAAAGTCAAAGAGGAATATATCACTTCAACAAACTAAAATATTTGATAAAAAAATATTGCAAGAATATATAAAAAGAAACATTCCTTCAGCAGTTATAGAAGAATGTTACTCTTTTTTTCTAAAACCTTTTACTCATAATCAAATGATGGAATGTTTAGAAAGTAAAATCATAGATGAAAGAATTATTGAAGGTTTATATAAATCAACAGATGTTCTCAAAGATTATGGATGTGAATTAGCTTGTGTTTTCAAAAAAAATATCTAAAAAAAAGAAATGATTGAAAAAGAATATGGCGGCTATTTACCATTGGAGATTACAAAAGATGGTAATGAATATTATCAATCAAACAAATCTTTTAATGTTATTTCATTAAATAGCGGAAGATCCTCTTTTTATTTTGCAGCTAAAACAGCAAAAATGAAGAAGATTTATTTGCCAATATTTAATTGTGCAGAAACAAAAATTCCTTTTAAAAAGTTAAATATAGAAATTGAGTACTATAAATTAGATGAAAAATTGCTCCCTAAAAATATCTATCCTAAAAAAAATGAATTTGTTCTCTGGACAAATTATTATGGTAATGCAAGTGATCAAGAAAAAAAAATTATTCAAAAAAGATACCCCAATCTTATTATTGATAATTGTAATGCTTTTTTTTCAAAGCCAATAAAAGGAGCTTATAACTGCTATTCAACAAGAAAGTTTTTTGGGGTCTGTGACGGTGCCTATCTGATAAAAGATAATTATAAATTATCTGAAAAGATAGAATTTGATACTTCTTATCAAAGCTTCTCACATTTAATTAAGCAAATAGATCTAGGAACAAATTTTGGTTATTTGGATAACTTAGAAAATGAAAAGAGACTAAATGAAAAATACTTAAAAATGTCAAAATTAACAAAGACGATTCTCAAATCAATTGACTATAAAAAAGTATTTAAGATTAGAAGAAGAAATTTTATTGAACTCCATAAATTACTTGGAGAAATAAACGAATTTCCCATAAATTTAAATAGTAAGACCCATATGTATTATCCATTTTTAATTAAGGATAAAGATCTAAGATATAAATTAATAGATAAAAAGTTGTTCAATCCTTTCTGGTGGAAACATGTATTAGAAATAACTGAAGATTTTGAGATAGAAAATAGACTTTCAAAATATACTGTTATGTTGCCTATAGATCAAAGATACAAACTAGAAGATATTTCAAACATCGCCAAATTAGTTAAAAATAGCATAAATATAAAATGATAATTTCAAATCATAGAGTTGATAATAAATATTCATTATCATTCAATCAAAAAATTCAATACCAATATTCGATTTTTAATGATCCTAAATTTATAAGTTTACATTCACAAAATTATGAAAAATTATTTAGTTATTTTTTAATTGAAGATAAAACAAAAACTTGTAAGGGGGTTATAACTTTTGGAAAGGATTTTAATAATAATTTCAGGAGTCCATTGAATGGATCTTTTGGAGGATTTCAATTTTGTAAAAACATATATTTTGAAACAAAAGAAAAATTTATTACTTTAGTATTAAATGATTTAAATAATTTTAATCCTAATAGTATTGGCGTAACACTGCCTCCTGAAATATACAATTTAGAAAACAATACTTATCAAGTATCTACTTTTTTGAGAAACAAATTCTTGATTGAAAATATTGAAATTAATCAATATATAGATTTAGAAAAATATAATTTAAAGAAATCTATTAAACCTTCTAAAAAAAATTATATAAACAGATGTATTAGGAGAAAAATTCAATTTAAAGAATTAGAGCCTGATGAGAATGAATTGGCATATAAAATAATTCTTAATAATAGAAAAAGGCGTAAATATAATATCAGCATGAGCTGGGAAGATTTAAATAATATGATTAAAACTTTTCCAGATAATTTCCTAAATTTTGGCCTATTTTTTGAGGAAGAAATGATAGCTTCTGCAATTTGCATAAAAATATCAGATGAAATTTTATATGTTTTTTATTGGGGAGAAATTGAAACCTACCAACAGATTAGTCCAATATCTTTTCTCTCTTATAAAATTGGAGAATATTGCAAATTAAAAAAAATAAAAATACTTGATCTTGGCACATCTTCTTATAATTCGATTCCTAATCATGGATTAATAAATTTCAAAACATCGATTGGAGCTGTATGCTGCAATAAACTAAAACTTATTAAGAATTTTCCTGAATAATACTTTTAAAAAGATTAATTTAAATTTTGAATTTTCTACTCAAATAATAACTTAACAAGAAAACAATAGGAGAAACAAATATTATATTCAAAATAGGAGCAAAGTATATATTAATAAGAAGTTTATTTACCCATATATCTATTAACAATAGTCCTAATATTATCTGGATAAGATATATCAAAAAATATAGATATCTAATTCTTGATTTGCTTTTAATTCCAAATACCAACTTAGTGTTTATTTGATAAGTATAAATAATCGAGACACAAATACATATAAAATATGAAACCTTATAGTTAAAAAAAATAACGAATAAACAATATATTAAATATGAAAATATCGTATTTGATATGCCCCCCATAACAAACTTTATCAATTTATTTATCATTTATCTTTGATCAAAAGTTTTTAATTAACAATAAAAAAAAATTTTTAATCATAGATCATATCAACAACTACATCAGATCTTTTATTAATGTCTCCATAAATTCTCCATAGGTACTCCTGTATTAACGATAGATAAAGTATAATAAGACCAAAAAAGAATGATAGAATTACAACAATAGATGCATATCCCGGCACTGGGATATTTCCTAAAAGTGCTGCTAAAATCAATTTTGCTCCATATAAAAAACTTCCAATTGAAGTAATTAATCCGAATAGAGATATTAACTGTGAAAATTTTGATGTAAACCCTAATAATATATCCAAAGTAGCATTAATATTTTTATAAAAAGTCCATCTAGATTTACCTTCCCTTCTCTTTTCTCTTTTATAAAAAATTACATCAGGCTTATAACCTAACCAATAGAGATGAACAGGATAATACATTGATTTAGATGTATTTGTAATGTGTTTAAGGATTGATTTATCAAGTAATGAAAGATCAAAACCATATTTCGGATAATTACTAATTACTAATTTTCTTATCAAAATATACAATATCCTCGCAAATAAAATTTTTAGAAATGGATCTTCCCTTTTCTTTCTATAGCAAACGACAAATTTGCTTCCTTTTTCCCATTTTGATAGCATATCTAAAATTAAACTTGGTGAATCTTGCAGATCAGCGGCTAGAACAGTAAAACAATCTCCTGTCACATGTCTTAATCCCTCTTTGCTTGCAAGATTGGCTCCAAAGTTTCTTGTTAATTTTATTATTTTTGTATTTACTCTTTTTGACTTGTAATTTAAAAGTTTTTCTAGAGAATTATCTAACGAACCATCATCAACGAATATTAATTCTAAAGTATAATTTCTTACTATTAAATTATTCTCTAATATTTCTAACTCTTTAAAAAGATCATCAAGTGATTCCTCATTAAAATAAACAGGAATTACAACAGATACCTTTTTACTCATTATTAAGTTTGCCCTAACCTTTTTATATAATAATCGTTATTGAGTTACTTTCATTAAAAACATCAAAGAAATAAAGAGAATACTTAATTAACTTTTTAAAATTATTTGAAATTAATTTTTTATTTTGAATTTATAAAGACTTATTATCGAAAATATTTAAAATTTACTATAGAAAAAATCCCTTTTGTTTTATTAATTATTTTTTAATTAATTTTTTTTCTTATAAACTATTATCATCGCGGCTAAGTGGTATTTAGATTGTATTCTCTCAAGTAACAAATCAAATTTTGTTAAAACTTTATAAGTAATATGTTTAATAAACTTTGGAGTTCTAATAACCATTGATTGTAGAATTATAAAAAAACCTAAATTACCAAAGTATCTATAAAATATATTTCTTAAAGAATTTTTTCCTGCATAATAATCTATTTCCTTAATAGTTAAAGCTCGCTCATTCTCATGATCAAAATCATCTGAAAATCTATACCAAATTTTTCTAATTGAATTGAGAAAATTTGCATTAGGTTCAGAGAAAATAACTATCCCTTCTGAATTTAAATGTCTATGTATATTATCCATAACAGTATCTAGGTCATTAGTCATATGATGAAGTACGCCCATGAACAATATAAGGTCAAAAGTTTGATTTAAATCTAAATTCTTTTTGGTAAAATCACCTAGGTGCGCATTTGCATTTTTATTATTTATATTCATATTATTAAAGTCATCAACACACTCTTTTGATATATCCATAGCATAATAGGAACCACTTATCATATGATTTTCCTGAAAAATCTCATAATTTGATCCACCTCCGCAACCAACTTCTAGAATATTTTTTTTAAAATCAAAAAAATTTCTGAATTTACTTAAAATAACCTTATTACGATAAAAATTCGAATATTTATCATAATAATTGTCTTTATATTTATTATGAATTTTATTAAAAAGTTCTGACTGCGATTTGTTTTTCATATTTAATATTAAGAATATTTTTTAAATTAATAATTTCTTTTTAGAACTTAACTTCTTTTCAATAAAATAATTAAA
>CACBVE010000023.1 GCA_902542595.1 uncultured Prochlorococcus sp. | reverse complement strand
TTAGAAATTTAGGTACTGAAGTAACTCAATTAATTAGAGGTCAACATTTACTTAATGGTTTTGATGAGGATCTTTCTTTATGCCTAGAGGAATCACCTACTTTTACTGAAATCAATATAATCTCCAATACTCAATTAAAGTCTATCAAGAAAGTAAATGGAAATCTGGAATCTACCCTAGACTCGGGAGATAAACTCTTAACTAATAATATCCTTATTGCTACAGGAAGAGAACCAAATCTTTTGCCTTTAAATTTAGATTTTTTAAATCTAAAGATGGATGGCCAATATTTAGATGTCGATGAACTTAATCGAACAAGCAACGCAAATATTTTTGCAGTTGGCGATATCATAAATAAGCCAAACTTAACTCCAGTAGCAATAGAACAAGGAAGAGTTTTTTCGGATAATTTTTTTAATGACAAAAAAAGAAAAGTAAATTATGAATATATCCCTAAGGCCGTTTTTACTATTCCAGAAATTTCAACAGTTGGCTTAAGTGAGAAAAGAGCCAAAGAGATTTACTCTGAAAAAAATATAAAAATTTTCAAATGCAAATTTACCCCTATGTCTAATACCTTTAAAAAGAATAAATCAAAATGTATGTTGAAGATTGTAGTTCATAAGATAACTGACAAAGTTCTAGGATGTCATATGTTTGGAGAAACATCGTCTGAGATTATTCAAATGGTATCAATTTCATTAAATGCAGGGATAACAAAAAAAGACTTTGATATTACTATGGCTTTGCACCCAACTATCTCAGAAGAATTTGTGACTATGTATGGATAAAATTATGAATTAGAAAATTTTGATTTTTCTTGAACAATCATAAATACTATAAGTAGTGCAAAGTAAATAAAAAAACCTATCCTTAATTCAGAAAGGAAGTTAAATCCATTTAGGAAAAGTATCTTATCGAGAATGTAGAAAATATAAAGATTAAGCAAAATAAATCCTTCAATTCTTGTGATTTTCCCTTTACTCCAGAAAATTGGTAAGCATGCAAAGGTAGTTAAAACCATAAAAGGTAAGTCAACTTTTATTAGACTCTGTTCAATTACTAAACCTTTAAATCCTGAAAAAATACTGCAACTTCCAAGGATTAAAAGTTGATTGAGTAAATTACTTCCTATTACATTTCCAATCGCAAGATCTGTTTTGCCTTTAAATGCAGCAATTATTGAAGTTACTAATTCTGGTAAAGATGTCCCAGTTGCAACTATAGTTAAACCAATAACAATTTCATTTACACCCAAAAGAGTAGCGAGCGTTTGAGAACCATTTACTAAAATATTTGAACCAAAGCTTAAAAGAAATATTCCCAATATTAACTTAAGTAAAATATTCATTTTCCCTTTATAGTTATCTTTTAATTCTTCTATCTCTGGTTCAGCATCTTTTGTCTCCTCTCCTTTCTCATTGATGGTATTGATTTCCCATATTGTATTTAAGATTAAACAAAATATTAGAAATATCCCTGCTTGCAATGTTAATAAACCTGTTGATGACATAGCCCAAACTGCACAAGAAATTGCCATTAAAAGAGGCACGTCTCTTCTGACTATTCTGCTTTTTACTTTAAGAGGTGTTATCAATGAGCTTATGCCCAAAACAACGAGAACATTAAAAATATTGCTTCCAATTACATTGCTTGCCGCAAGCGAATCACTGCCTTTTAAAATTGAACTCAAACTTACCAACAACTCAGGAGAGCTTGTCCCAAGAGAAACAACTGTCAAACCAATTACTATTTGAGGTATTCCTAAAATTAAAGATAAAAATATGGCTCCTTGAATAAAGAACTCTCCTCCTGCAAAAAGTAGAACTACGCCTAAAACTATTTCTATTATTGGAAATAAAAAATCACTCATATTTAGGATTTAATTTAGATAATAAAAATTTTCATAATTGGTTAATAACTATCCTCGAATATCTATAATTTATTGTCAATTTTAATTTGCTGTTAAAATTGATTAAATAGAAAAAATTTTGAAGACTTTAAACATAATAAAACCTGATGATTGGCATTTACATTTAAGAGAAGGTCTTGTATTAAAAAATATCATTCAGTTTACTTCGGAATATTTTGGAAGAGCCATTGTTATGCCAAATACTAAAAGTCCTATAACATCAATCAATAGCGCTATTTCTTATAGGAAATCTATTGTTGAGGCGCTTCCAGAAAGTTCTAAGTTTGAACCATTAATGACAATTTACCTCACAGATGATACTGATAAAGGGGAACTAATTAATGGTTTTAAAAATAATGTTTTTTTTGCAGCAAAATTATATCCTGCTAATGCCACAACAAATTCCAGTCATGGAGTTAGGAAAATAGAAAATCTATATAAGATCTTTGAATTAATGCAAGATTCTGGAATGCCTCTTTTAATTCATGGTGAAGTAACTGATTCTGAAGTAGATGTATTCGATAGAGAAGAAGTTTTTATAGATAAAGAACTTTCTCAAATAACCAAAAGATTTCCAAAATTAAAAATCGTTCTAGAACATATAACCACCTCTTATGCAGTGGATTTTGTGCAAGAAAATAATATTGGGGCTACTATTACTCCTCATCATTTGCATATAAATAGAAATGCAATGTTTTTTGGAGGCTTAAATAGTGATTTTTACTGCTTACCAGTTGCTAAGAGGGAAAATAATAGACTCGCTTTAAGGAAAGCGGCAACAAGTGGGGAAAAATGTTTTTTCTTGGGGACTGACTCTGCTCCACACCTTAGGAAGTGGAAGGCTTTTTGTGGATGTGCAGGCATTTTTAATTCGCCAGTAGCAATAGAAAGCTACTTAACGGTTTTCGAAGAGGAGGATGCTCTAGATAATTTTGAAAAGTTTGCAAGTTTGAATGGCCCTAATTTTTATAATGTCCCACCAAATAAACAAAAATTAAAATTAGTTTCTAGACCTAACAAAATTAAAGAATATATTGATGTTGTTGAAGAAAAAAATATTGTCGGACAAATAAAACCATTTCATGCAGGTGAAACTTTACAATGGCAAGTAGAAGGAATAGTAAATTAAAAAATTAGATTTAATCTGAAAATTAAAAGTGTAAATATTCCAATTTTTCTTGGTTAAATGGGTTACTTTCAGCTACGATTAGAAAGCGCAAATTCCTTTGGGAGTGTGGCGGAATTGGTAGACGCGCCGGACTTAAAATCCGTCGAGCGATTTAGCTCGTGGGGGTTCAAGTCCCCCCACTCCCATTATTTAATTATTTATTTTTAGTTCTGACGATAACTTCCAATAGTTGTTATGTTTTAACTAAGCAACCATAAAATAAAATGGAAAGTTTTTTCAATAATTCATTCGCTACTTTAATTGCTTATATCGGAATTGTTTCTACCTATTTATTGGTTATCCCATTGTTACTATTTTACTGGATGAATAATAGATGGAATATTATGGGCAAATTTGAAAGATTAGGAATTTATGGCCTAGTATTTCTTTTCTTTCCAGGTTTAATTTTATTTTCTCCATTTTTAAATCTCAGACTAAAAGGAAGTGGTAAAGGGTAAATAATTGACTAAAGGAAAAGTTATACAAATAGGTTTATTTATTTCATTAATAGGATTAATTAGTTATGAATTTACACCGCAAATTGGGATCGACAATTTTACAGCCACTACTCTCTCAAGTTGTATCTTAATTTTGATTGTTATTACTTGGGTCACATCTTATGTTTATAGAGTTATAAATGGAAAAATGACTTTTATGGAACAAAGGAAGCGTTATAGAAAAGAGTATGAAAAAGTTGTTAATGATAAACTAGAAACCAAATTCAACTCATTGTCAAAGGAAGAGCAGCAAAAACTAATGGAAGATTTAGAAAAAAATATATAAATTTTTCATAGAAAAATATCTAAAAATCATGAAAGATAACAAAATGCAAATTACTAAAAATGAATCTTTATCTAAGGTAGATGAGATGTTTTGTGAGTTAAAAAATAAAAAAAAATTAGCTTTGATGCCTTTTATAATGGCTGGGGATCCAAATATTGAAATAACGTCTGAGATCTTATTAAAGTTACAAGAAAATGGAGCTGACCTTATTGAATTAGGTATCCCTTACAGTGACCCACTTGCAGACGGACCAGTTATTCAAATGGCGGCCTCTCGCGCACTAAAGTCAGGCACTAGCCTAAGAAAAGTAATTAAACTTTTAGAGTCTTTAAAAGGTAAATTAAATATTCCCATCATCCTTTTTTCTTACTTAAATCCATTAATATGTTTTGGCTTTGAAGAGTTTTGTGAAATGGCATCTAATGCTGGAGTTTCTGGCCTAATAGTTCCTGATCTCCCTTTAGAGGAAGCTTATAAATTTTCTAAAATAGTAAGTAGCTATTCTATGGACTTAATTTTATTGGTAGCTCCAACTACTCCTTTTGAAAGAATGAAACAAATATCAGATCATACAAAAGGCTTTACTTATTTAGTAAGTGTTACAGGTGTCACTGGCGAGAGGAACAAAATGGAAAATAGAGTAGAAAGTCTTATCTCTAAATTAAAAGATGTAAATAGCAATCCTATTGCTGTTGGTTTTGGAATATCCACTCCAGAACATGTTAATAAAGTTCGTGAGTGGGGAGCAGATGGAGTAATTATTGGGAGTGCATTTGTAAAACGAATATCTAGTTCAAGTGAAAAAGATGTAGTTGTTCATGTTGGTGAGTTTTGTAAAGAAATGCGTTTAGCTGCTGATCAAAAAAAATAAATACAAAAATAATTTATTAATTAAATAAATTTAATCTTTTAAAATTAACTATAAATGATTTATCCAATTTATTTTTGTTGTCTTTAAGATTCTTCTGTTGGTAATAATCTGATTTGTTTTCTTCCGAGCTTAATTTCGAATTCATCACCTGCTTTTAAATCAAGAAGTGCTGTGTATGCTTTCCCAATGAGAAGATTTCCGTTGCCTTGAACTGTAGCTATATAACTAAGTTTTCTTCCCCCTTTCCCAATACCTGTAGCTGCAGAATCACCAAGATTAACCCCTTTTGCTTCTAAAAGTGCTTCATAAAATGCGGTAAAGTTTAAGCGTTCACCTCCGTTTTTCTTATTGGTAACATATCCACAGGCGCGAACTAGGTCAGATTTGCTAACATCACCAAGTTCTTTAACTTTTGCAAGGAGATCGTTACCAGTTAGCATAATTAATTAAAAGAAAGATGTATTAAATAACATAGCAATTTGTGCGTAATTTATGCAATTATTCAGTATATATTTATTCTATTATCTATCTTTTAAAATGGAAAAGTTTGTAGTTTTTGGAAAGTATTGTGAAGATGCAATTAATAAAAGGGCCCCATTTCGTGAACAACATCTTAATAGACTTAAAAACTTAAAAGATCGCGATATTCTAGTTACTTTAGGGCCAACAAAATGTACCAAATATTTGTTTGGAATTTTTAATGCTAAAGATGAAAACGATTTGAAAAATCTTATTGAGGAGGATATATATTGGGAAAAAGGTATATGGATTAATTATGATATTTATCACTGGATTCAGGCGTTTTAAATATCATTTACGAAAAATTTTAGTAAATATTAATTATTAATTGAAACGAAATTAATTTAAAAGAAAATTGATTATATTTTTATTTTTATTATTAAATTATTCAAAATATTTAGGAATTAAAACGATATTTTTTAAAGGTTATTTTTTAGCGGTTTTATTATTTTTAATTAATGTACAATATTAATATTTACTAGTATCTTGATTCATTTTTTTTACTAAAGAATCAAGATCTAATTGATTATATGGGGGTGTTTTTTTTGTCTCTTGATAATCATTTTTGATATTGTTTAACCATTTTTGCTCAATCTTGATGAGATTTTTTGCAATGTTGAACATACCCCCTTTTTTATATAACTCTTTAATTTTGAGAATAATCTCAGTGGTTCTGCTCGATTTAATATCTAATTCATTCGCTAAGTCCTTTTGGTTAAAACCATGAGATTTTAACCAATCTTTAATGAAGGAGACGAGTTCTTTTTCTTCCTGTTGAGATAATCTACTCATTTAATAAAAAGGAAATAACTTATTAAGCTTATTCTCTGCTCTTGCTCTTATCGAGGGAGTCATATATTTACTCCATATACTGAGTACTGCTGTTAGTGCTACAAAATCATCACTAAAACCAACTAAAGGCATAAAGTCAGGGAAAAGATCAAATGGCATAATTAAATAGGCTAACGCAGCCATTAATGAGACTCTTACTTGTGCTGGAGTATAAGGATCTAAAGCCATCTCCAAAACTTCTAAAGCAGGCTTGGCAATTGTTCTTCCTGCTTTAATAAGAATCTTGATAATGATGTTCTCATCAAGTGTTGAACTCTCTAAAACTTCAGTTTCATAGATTTTTTCTTGGGTTTTGTAATTCTCTTTCATCCTTATAAATGAAATTTAAATATTTTTTAATGGTATTTTTAGCTAATAGTATCAACTAATCCATTCTGTATTCCGGCTTTTCTAAGTTTTCTTAAAGCACGTTGAACAACTTGTCGACAATATTCCCTGCTACAGCTCATATGTCTTGCTACTTCAGCTAAAGTTCTCCATTCATTTGAGCCGTCCAAACCAAATCTTAGGCTTACTATCTTTCTCTCTTTCTCAGTTAAATTCGCTTTATCTAATAACTTCCAGGCCGAGGCTGTCCTTTCGGCTAATTCCGCTAACTCCATTGGAGCAACCTGATCACTCGGAAGGATGTCAACTAACTCAGATGGATCTGACTTTGATTTAACAGTACCTTGGAGACTAACAGTGATGCTTCTCAACTCACAAGAAAGGAGTTCGTCAATTTCATCTTTCGTTACCTTCATTTCTTCAGCGAGCTCATCACTACTTGGTGGAATACCCTTAAGTTGCATAAGCTTTGATTTTGCTGATCTTAGTTTTGTAAGTTTTTCATTAATATTAACGGGGATCCTAATCGTTCTACTTTGTGTTGACAAAGCTCTGTTTAAACCTTGCCTAATCCACCAATAAGCGTAGGTGGAAAATCTATGACCTCTAGACGGATCATATTTTTCTACGGCCCTTGTAAGACCTAATGTCCCCTCCTGAATTAAGTCAAGTAATTCTAATCCTTTCCCTTGATATCGCTTAGCAAGATTAACAACTAATCTTAGGTTAGCAGTTATCATCTCGTTTTTAGCTCTTTCACCAATTTTGATCTTTTTTCTTTCAGCTTCTGAATACTCACAAGCAGGGCCTTTGCCACCTGCCTCTTGACATCTATTAACAAGCACAACCATTTCTTGGACTTTTCTGCCCATAGTGAGTTCTCTCTCAGGAGTCAAAAGTTGATGACGACCTATTTCACCAAGAAAATCGCTAAGTGAACTCACGATTTACCTCATTGTTGATATATTTAACTTATAGTCAATTCAGTAATAAGCCATACATGTAATAATTAATTAATAATTAATTAATAATTAATTAATAATTATTGATTTGTTAATTAACAATATTTTTTAAAATTTTAGGTAAAAAAATTAAAAATTATAAATTTTAATAATTTAATTTTTTCTTCTAGATTCTAGAACAGCAAGTACATCTCTCCACTCAACACCTTTATACATAAGGGCTACTTGCAGATGATAAATTAAATCAGCAGCTTCATTTGAGATTGAATTTTTATCATTATCTTTGCAAGCCATTATAAATTCTGCAGATTCCTCTCCTATTTTTTTTAAAATAGTATTACTACCTTTTGTTAATAAATGATTTGTGTAACTTTTTTCTGATGGATTTATTGATCTTTCGTTAATTGTATTGAATAATTCAGAGCAAATATTTGAGAAGGGAGTTGTTTTTTTCTCTTTTTTATCACTTTGATTAATTTTGATTTCGTTGAAAAAACAACTTTTTTCCCCAGTGTGACATGCTCCTGAACCATTTTGTTCAATCAAAAGGATTAGTGCATCATTATCGCAGTCGAATCTTATCGCCTTAAGTATTTGGGTACTTCCACTTGTAGCTCCTTTTCTCCAAATTTCGGATCTTGATCTACTCCAATAATGCACGTTTTTGGTTTCAAGTGTCATTGTCAAAGATTCTTTGTTCATCCAAGCAAGCATAAGAATTGATCCGTCAAGCCAATCTTGTGCTATTGCAGGGATTAATCCATAATTATCAAAGCGTAGATCCTCTATCGAAAAATTAGTTGAATAAGTCATTATGTTTGTTATGTTAAATCCTACTCAATGTGTTTTATTAAAAATTATCCTAACAGTTAATTGATGTATATTCACTCTCTGAAATTTTCATGCAGCAAAAGTTACGAGGATTTTCCATGTTCACATAGGCAATGGCGCCATGAAGGCCATTGCAGATTTGTGCATGGATATTCAAGATCATTCACCTTTTGGTTTACTGCAAAAAAATTAGACCTAAATGGTTTTGTTGTCGATTTTTCAAGTCTAAAGCCTCTAGAAAATAGACTAAAGAAGCAATTTGACCATACTTTTCTAATAAATAAAGATGACCCTTTGCTGAATTACTGGGAAAAATTACATGACTTAGATGCTTTAGATCTGAGAATTATGGATAATGTGGGAATGGAGTTCACCTCTGAATTAATTTGGAGATGGGCTAATGAATACTTACAGGATAAGGATAAGGGCAGAACATGTTGTTGGAAAACAGAATCAAAAGAAAATAAATCGAATAAAGCAAGTTATGAGGAAATTCCTGATTGGTTCAAAAACTTAGATTAAAGTTGTTAATTTTAAAGTCATTTAGGATTCTTTAATTAGATATTTAATCAACATTTATCGCTCCATTAATCAGATAAATATTTATCTCGTCTTTATTAAGGTAATGATTATTCAATATATTATTTGAAATTTTTGTCTCAATTTGTTTTTGAATAATTCTTTTTAAAGGCCTTGCACCATAGGCATGATCGAAACTATTTTCGACAAGTTGGTTAATTGCTTCATCTGTAATTTTGAATTTTAAGTTTTTTTTGTTAAGTCGTTTTTCTAAATGTTGAAGCTGGATTTTTGCAATTTCTTTTATGTCATTTAATTCTAAATTATTAAAAATAACTATTTCATCAAGTCGATTTAAAAACTCAGGCTTGAAAAATTTTTTAATTTCATTATCTACAACTTTTTTAATTTCATTTGTATCTTCTTTTCTAACTGATAAATCATTTATTGATTGACTTCCTAAATTACTTGTGAGAACAATGATTGAATTTTTGAAATTGATTGTACGACCTTGACCATCAGTAATAATTCCATCATCAAGAACCTGTAAGAGAATATCTAAAATATCTTTGTGAGCTTTCTCTATTTCATCTAGAAGTATTAATGAATAAGGATTTTTGCGTACAGCTTCAGTTAGTTGACCGCCTGATTCGAAACCTAAATATCCAGGAGGCGCACCTATAATTTTGCTCACTGAATGCTTTTCCATATATTCAGACATATCCAGTCTTGTAATTGAAGAATTTGAATCGAATATTATTTTGGCTGTTACTTTACTTAGCTCTGTTTTTCCAACACCAGTTGGACCTAAAAAGAGAAAACTGGCTAATGGCTTGCTTGGATCATTTAGACCAGTCCTTGATCTCTTAATGGAATCTGCAACTGCCCTAATTGCACTATCTTGACCAATAATTTTTTCTTTAAGGATTGACTCGAGGCTCAAGAGTTTATCTTTTTCTGACTGGTTTAAGTTCTGTACTGGAATGGAGGTCCACTTTGAGACAACTTCTGCAATATCATCAAAAGTTACCTCTTGTCTTAAAAGACTTGTATCTCCATTTTTTTTAGAATTTACTAGGGACTCACTTTTTTCTTTCAATTTTTTTTGCAAAGAATTTAAAGTCCCAAATTCTAATTCTGCTGCTTTGTTGAGGTCAAAACTCCTTTTGGCTTGATCTATTTGCAATTGAATAGATTCAATTTCTTCTTTTATGGTGCTAATCTCATCAATTTCATCTTTTTCTTTTTTCCATTGAGCGCCTAATTCTGCCTGTTTATCTTTAAGGGATATAAGTTCATTATTGATTTTTTTTAATCTTTCTATAGAAAAATCATCTGTTTCTCTTTTTAAAGATAATTTTTCCATCTCAAACTGTAGAACTTTTCGATCAATTTCATCAATTTCTTCAGGTTTAGAAGTTATGACCATATTCAATCTTGAGGCTGCTTCATCGATTAGATCTATTGCTTTGTCAGGAAGAAATCTATCGTTAATATATCTTTCGCTAAGGGTTGCAGCAGCAACTAAAGCATTATCAGAAATTCTCACACTATGATGAACTTCGTATCTTTCTCTCAATCCTCTTAAAATTGATACAGTATCATCTATTGAAGGAGCATCAACTTTTATCTTTTGAAATCTTCGTTCTAGAGCAGGATCTTTTTCTATATTTTGTTTATGTTCATTAATAGTTGTAGCACCAATACATCTAAGTTCTCCTCTCGCAAGCATTGGTTTTAATAGGTTGCTTGCATCTAAAGAACCTCCACTAGCGCCTGCACCAACTACCGTATGAATTTCATCAATAAAAAGAATAATCTTACCGTCTGATTCTTTCACTTTCTTTAGAATATTTTTTATTCTTTCTTCAAATTCTCCACGATATTTTGCTCCAGCTAAAAGTGAACCAATATCTAATGAAATTAGTTTCCTGTCTTGTAGCGCAGAAGGTACATCGCCATTAATAATTCTTTGAGCTAACCCTTCTACAATAGCTGTTTTCCCAACCCCAGGTTCTCCAATAAGAACTGGATTATTTTTTGTTCTTCTACTCAATATTTGAATTGTTCTTCTAATCTCTTCATCCCTACCAATAACAGGGTCTAAAATCCCATCTCTTGCAGATTGAGTAAGATCAATACCATATTTTTCCAAAGACTCATTAGAACTATTAAGTTCATTTTTTACTGCCGGATCTGACTTCATTTTCTTTATAATTTCAAGAAATTCTGGAATACCTTTTTGATTTAAAATTTGAAATCCATATTTATCATCATAAGTGAAACCGTAAACTAAGTGTTCTGTTGATATCACTACATCATTTAAAGTATTTTTAATATCATTTGCCTTCAAAAATATTTTGTGAAGAGTATCACCAATATATAAATTATCTTGTTTATTTTTCATTTTTGCCTTCTCATTTAATGAAGAAATTATTTCCCTCTCAAGATCTTTTAGATTTACATTATTTTTTTTTAAAATCTTTTTTGTAGTATTGTCATCTTTTATAAGAGCTAATAATAAATTATCAGAGTCTACATTTTGTTGATAATTTTTATAAGCAATTTCTTTGGCAAAAATAAAACAGTTCCAAGCAGAATTTGAGAATTCGCTTGGAACTGTTTTCATAAATCAAACTTGGGTATGACCGTAATAAATATTAAGTCAAAAAGGGTGTTTAACTTTTTAGAAGATTTATTCAACAATAACTTTACCTACCATTCCGGCGCCCCTGTGCGGCTCGCAATAGTAATCATAAGTTCCAGCAGTATCAAATGTTTCTTCCCAAGACTCTCCTGGAGCAAAAGCTAGGTCCGCATGACTTAATTCCTCATGCCCATCAAAAACAGCATTGTGAGGAGCAAGTTTATTATTGACGAATTTAACTGTATCACCAGCACTAATGGTTACTGTACTTGGTTCAAATGCAAGCATTCCAGCATCTGTTCCAAGTTTTACTTCAACAGTCTTAGCTGAAACTGATGAAATACCTAGACCTAGAGTTAAAACTATTGCAAATAACCCTGCAAAGATTGAACGTAACATAATAAAAATTTGCTTATCTATACATATTACAAGGCTTTGGTAACCTAACTGCGAGAATTTTAATTGTTATTACAGCTTGGTAACTTTGATAATCTTAAGATATCGTTCAGTGACTTGGCATAACTTTTAAGTTTAAAAGTCTCAGGATTAGTGATGGGAACATGATTAAAGTCATATTTTTTGATACTGAAGCTATCCCAAGGAGTAGTTTGGATGGGGAGAATTCTTAATAATATTTTTAGAATTTTTTTTGTAAGCGGTATCGCAAAAAATCTCCTCATGTTACGTTTCTTTAAAAGTGTAATTATGGCATCATCAATTGAAATGAATTTTTGACCTAGCACAAATTTTCTAAAGCCTTTGTATTGCTCTTCTTTATGATTTTTAATTAGAAACCCACAAATCTGGGCGATATCATTTGCGTGTATAAAGTGAAATTTAGAATCGAGTTTTAAAAATCTTGCTAACCAAAGCCATTTCCCAATTTCTTTCAATCCACTAGTTAAATAACTCACAGGATATTTACTTTTTTTTCCAAGATTCCCTCCAAAAACCAAGGTAGGGAAAATAGCGAATGTTTTTTCTGCAAATGAGCTTTCTCTAAGTCTCTGGAAACATTCATATTTTGTTTGAATGTACTCTGTTCCATAAATCATTGATTCCCTCATTAATTCTGTTTGGGTATCAAGAATACTAGCTGTTGAAAAATAAATAATTTTTTCTAACTTTTTAATATCAAGCATTTCTAGTAATTCTTCAAAAGCTTTAATATTTACTTCATAGGCTCTTTTAGGATCTCCCCAAGCTGTAGCAGTATGGATTAGGTAATTAATTTGACTAATTTCCTTTTTATACCTATTTGATTCCCTGATATCGCACACCATTAACTTGACTTTTTTATTTTCTTGAACAGAAATTGGTAACTTACTTTTGTCTCTTACCATGAGATAAAGCCTGAATTTAGTGTTTTTCAAAAACCAATCAACTAAATATTGGCCAACACATCCATTAGCGCCTGTTATTAATAATTTTTTATATCCCAAGACTTTGACTAGTAAGTGAGTTTTTTCCCATGTTCAAAAAATGTTTGAGCATTTTCTTCTGGAGTCCCAGGTAAAATTCCATGACCCAAGTTCAGAATATATTTCCTGTCTTTAATTTTATTGAAAGTATTATCTATCCTTTCTTTTATTGATTCTTCGTTTC
>CACBVE010000022.1 GCA_902542595.1 uncultured Prochlorococcus sp. | reverse complement strand
AATGCTTGTGAATCTTTAAATGTAAAAAGAGTAATATTCCTTTCAATTCTCTTAACAGAAAAATTCAGAAATGTTCCATTAATGGACATTAAATATTGTACTGAAAAACTTCTTGAGAAATCTAATCTAGAATATACCATTTTCAAATGTGCAGCTTTTATGCAAGGAGTTATAGGTCAATTTGCTATCCCAATTTTAGATAGTCAAGCAGTATGGATGAGTGGAACTCCAACTAAAATTGCATACATGAATACTCAAGACATGGCAAAAGTTATTGTCGCAGCAGTTAATAATCCAAAAACTCATAGAACATCATTGCCATTGGTTGGTCCTAAAGCATGGGATTCAAACGAAGTCATATCCTTATGTGAAAAATTTAGCGAAAAGAAAGCTAAAATTTTTAGAGTTTCACCTTTTCTGATTACTGTCACTCAGAAAGTAGTTTCCTTTTTCCAAGATTCTTTAAATGTTGCTGAAAGATTGGCTTTTGCCGAAGTAACTAGTAGTGGTGAATCATTAGATGCTGACATGAGCAAAACTTACGAAATACTGGAACTTAAAAAAGAAGATATGACCTCACTAGAGAGCTATATAAAGGAGTACTACCAACAAATACTTAAAAGATTAAGGGAAATGGAAGCAGATCTAAATATCGAGGAAAAAAAGAGATTACCATTTTAATGTTGCAATTGTAGACTTATATAGTATATTTGTACTATATATATTATTGATTATGTCTGTTGCTAAGTCTAAAAATCTTGAACGAAAACTAGATATTTTTGCAAAAGAAGCAAAAAATGAATTGAATAATGTTTGCGGATCTTCATTATGGGAAAGCCTTGGGTTTGTTTTTTTTGATCAATTAGAAGATTCTGAAAAAATTGCGAAAGCAAATTTTTATTATGGTCAACTTCAAATAATTAATGAAATTAAATTTTCTATTTGAATTGAATTTCATATTTTTACGTATGTAATTTTTCTTAAATCAATTTTGGCCAATCTTTTTCTGATAATATGGACTTAGTAAAAGATTAATTAATGATTGAAACTTCAGGTGTTATAGAAAAAGAGCAGGGGAATGGTTTTTATTTGGTTACATTAGAACAACCTGAAGGACATCAATGTTTATGTAGAGCTGCAGGCAAATTGACTAAATTTAGAATTAAATTATTAGCTGGAGACAAAGTGTTAGTTGAGATTAGTCCTTATGATCTCTCTAGAGGCAGGATAACTTATAGAGAAAGAAATGCAGGTGGTGCTAAACCTACGACTAATAAAAATAACCCTAAGAGAAATAATAAATAAAAAGATATCTTAAATAATATTTTTTATCGCTTCTTTAAACTCACTTCTTTGCTTAACACCTTGCCATTGTTTTTTTAATAATTTTTCTTTAAAAAGTTGAACTGTTGGTGTGCCGTTAATACCAGCTTGTTTTGCAATATCTTGATCTTTATCAATATCTATTTCAACGCCAAGAACTGCACCATCAAGTTCTTTAATTACCCTTTTTAACTGAGGTTTCAAAACATGACATGGGCCGCAACTTGGTGAACTAAAAATTACTAAGATAGGTTTTTTACTTTCGTGATAAAGTTTCCTTAATGCATAACTGCCTTTTTGCCATTCAGAATTTGAATCGAAAGTATCTTCATTAACTTCTTCTTCATTAAAATCTGATGAATTGAGTTTTTTTTCTGGTTCGGGTGTTTCTCTGACTATAGTTTTTGCTAAGTTTTTCTCGGCTAGCCACCTTTCAGTAGCTAATGCTGCCATGCAACCAGTTCCTGCAGCGGTAACTCCTTGTCTCCACTCAGAATCGACAACGTCACCTGCTGCGAAGATGCCTTCAATAGACGTTTCTGGTCTTCCTGATTTGCAAGCAATATATCCTTTATTATCTAAATCAATTTTGTTTCCTAAGAACTTCGTATTTGGTGTGTGCCCTATCGCGTAAAAAAGACCTTTTATAGTGATTTCCCCTTTCCCTTCTTGAGAGTGAATAGTTTCTATTTTCTCAAGCCATTCAGAGCCATCCGCTTTATCAACTTTTGTGTTCCAATGAATTTCTATCTTTGGATTAGCTTTTACTCTATCAACCATTGCTGCGCTAGCCCTTAATTTTTCTGATCTAACAATCAAATGCACTTTGCTTCCATACTTTGTGAGATATGCTGCTTCTTCACATGCAGAGTCGCCCCCGCCAATAACAGCTAATTCTTCACCTCTAAATTGTGGGGTCGCTCCATCACATATTGCACAAGCACTTATTCCTTTACTCCAGAATTTATCTTCATTTATCACGCCTAATCTATTTGCACTTGCTCCAGTTGCAATAATAATTGAGTTAGATTTTATAGTGCCTTCTAAAGTTTTTATTTTAAAGGGATGTGAATCAGTATTTATTGAGACAACATCACTCTCGTATAAATTTGTGCCCCATCTTTCGGCTTGAGCTTTCATTAGATCCATTAATTCAGGACCAAGTACACCATCTGGAAAACCTGGATAATTTTCAACAAATGTTGTAGTCATTAGTTGGCCACCAGGTATTCCACCAGAATTAAATCCTGTAACGAGCAATGGTTGAAGATTTGCTCTTGCTGCATAAATTGCAGCTGTATATCCTGCAGGACCTGAACCAATAATTACAACATTTTCAACGTTTGAAGTGTTCTCTTTATTCTCCATTTATTTTCTAATTTCACTTTTAATAATAATAAACGAACCGAAATAATGTAGGGCGGGTTCCACTCGATCGATTCGTTATTTAATCGTTGATTTTTTGGTCTAATAATTTTTTTAATTCCTTTGGGAAAATTAAAACAGAATCTTTTAAATTTTCGTTCTTTTCTCCAATATATAATATCCACTCTCTAAATTCTTCTGCAATTGCATAACTATCTTCATATCTTTCTAGAGTATCCATTGAAGAAATTCTGTTGGTTGCCCAACAGGTTGCAATATCGATCCTTTTTCTAATGAAATTTTCCATTGAAACTTAAAAGTTGTATATAGGTAAACACATCAAATAGCTTATGTATTGTCTAATAAGTTACAACTTCGTACTTCCAAACAATAATTTAATCTTTAATTTATATTTGAGCGGATTTTTGAGCTAATTATAAAGAAAATATAAAGAAATAGAATTAAACAGCCTCGCTATGATTTGCAAGAAGCCTTTCGACTTCCTCGAAACCCTCTTTGGCTGAATTAATTGCAAGTTCCTCGCTAACTTTTTCTTCTGAAACTAATTTTGAAGATATTTTCTTCAAAAGAGTTTCTTTTTTTTCTCTTAGTGAACTTACAATTTCTTCTTCAATTATAGATTTTATAGCTTTAGAAATTATTTTTTTGTCACTTGCTTCCTCGAATGTGCCCTGAACTAATTCCTGAATAAATAATCGATGAACCTCACTACTCCTTAGAAAGCTTTCTGTTGCATTAATAATTCCCTCAACAAGAGCTTCATCCGGTTCAGAATCATTTTCTGCCAGCTTAAATTCCCAATCTAGATGTCTTCTTTGCCAGCCTGCTGAGTGGAGACTGGGCATTACTGTCTGTGAATAAGTATCAACTGACATTTCATAAATTCTCTCTGCTAATTTCTCGCACCAGTCTTTACCATGCTTTTCTAGGTTTTTCTGCATAGCTTGCCTTGGAACAGCATGTCCACCATGATGACTGTGACATACTCCATCAGGACATTCGATTGCTTTTATACTCATTTGATTATTTAGTACCTTTATATTCTAGATAGCTATTTTTTATAGAAATGAAAATATATTTTTAACAAAAATCCAAGACTTTTGACTTTCTTCAATTTATATTTAGTATGTTTAAAAAAATAAATAAATTGACAAAGATACTTATTCCTTCCGAAACAAGCTCTGGTGAAAGGAGAGTTTCAGCTACGCCAGAAGCGGTAAAAAAATTAAAAACCCTTGGATGTGATGTTTATATTGAAAGTTCAGCGGGAAAATTATCAGGATTTAGTGACTTATCATATGAAGAATCGGGCGGAACAATAATAAAAAACGTAGATCAAAAAATTTGGGGTGAAGCTGACTTAATATTTTGTGTTCAAACTCCATCAGAGGATAATTTAACTAAGTTAAAGAAAGGCGCTGTTCTTCTTGGTCTTCTTAATCCATATGGTAATAAGGAGCTACTTAGGATTATAAATAGTAATAAGATTTCAGCTTTATCACTAGAGTTGCTTCCGAGGATTAGTAGAGCTCAATCTTCTGATGTTCTTTCTTCACAGGCCAATATTGCTGGTTATAAAGCAGTTCTTTTGGCTGCAAGTGAGTTAGATAGATATTTCCCAATGCTTATGACTGCAGCAGGGACAGTCCAACCTGCAAAAGTAGTGGTTCTTGGTGGAGGCGTTGCAGGATTACAGGCAGTTGCGACGGCGAAAAGACTTGGAGCAATAGTATTTGTATCTGATATTAGACCTGCTGTTAAAGAACAAGTAGAGTCCCTCGGAGCAAGATTTATAGAACTTCCTGAAGTTGAGGAAAAGCCAGGAGAGGCGGGAGGTTATGCAAAAGCTGTAACACCCGAATTCCTCTCAAAACAGAAGGAAACTTTAACTAAATATTTATCTGAAGCTGATGTTGCTATATGTACTGCCCAAGTTCTAGGTAAAAAGGCCCCTGTTTTAATAGATTCACCCATGATTGAAAAAATGAGGCCTGGAGCAGTAGTTATTGATTTAGCAGTTTCTCAGGGAGGGAACTGCGAAGGAACAAAATCAAACGAAACTATTATCAAAGATGGGGTAAAACTTATAGGAGCTGGCGAATTACCCTCTTCAGTTCCTTATGATGCAAGTTCACTTTATGCTAAGAACTTAACATCTTTGATTACACCATTTATAAAAGATGGTGTAATTAAATTAGATAAAGAGGATGAACTCATTTCTGGATGTTTATTAAGCGATGAAGGAGTTGTTCTTCAAAGTAAAGTTTTTGAAAATTGAGGTTTTAAAATTATGTCTTTTATAAGTCTTCTTTGGGTTCTTTTACTAGGTAGTTTATTAGGTCTCGAGTTAATTGGAAAAGTTCCTCCTACTCTTCACACACCTCTAATGAGCGGAGCAAATGCAATTTCAGGAATTACAATGCTTGCAGCCTTGACTTTAATTGTAAAAGCAGAAGGTAACGTACCACTTTTAATCATTGGTTCAGTTTCTCTTGGATTTGCTCTTTTCAATGTTGTAGGCGGTTTCTTTGTAACTGATCGAATGCTCGCGATGTTTAGTCGTAAACCATCAAATAAGAAGTAATTTTTAACATGAATCTACCTGTAATCACTAAATTCGTTATTGACCTTCTAGCAGTACTTTTACTGGCTTTGGGAATAAAAGGATTGTCAAAAGTAAAATCAGCAAGGGACGCTAATAGATTAGCTGCATTTGCAATGTCGCTATCAGTAGTAGGATTACTTTCTTATTATTTAGGCACTTCTGGAATTGCTATTCAGTCTTGGATTTGGATAATAATTGGATCAATCTTAGGTAGTTTATTCGGAGCAATTCTTGCAAAAAAAGTACCTATGACCTCCATGCCTGAAACAGTCGCATTGTTCAATGGTTGTGGTGGAATGTCATCACTTTTAGTAGCCTTAGGAGTAGCTATTTTTCCTATATCTGGTGGCCAAGAAAATTTTGATTTTTTTAAGTCACTGATTAACGAAGTTTCAATATCTGTTTCTATATTTGTAGGTGCCATAACTTTCACAGGTTCAATTGTGGCGATGGCAAAGTTACAGGGTTGGTTGTCAACTCCAGGATGGACTCAGAGCAAAGTTAGACATTTTGTAAATATTGTTTTTGCAGTTGCTTCCTTGATAGCCTTTTTTGATCTGATAAATGGCAATATAAGTTCTATTTGGCTTTTAGTTATAGTTTCTTCTTTATTAGGAATTGGAGTTACTTTACCAATTGGTGGAGCTGATATGCCAGTCGTTATATCCTTATTAAATAGCTATTCAGGTATTGCAGCAGCAGCAGCAGGTTTTGTTGTAGATAGTCAGCTTTTGATAGTAGCAGGCGCAATGGTTGGAGCAGCAGGCCTAATACTTACTCAAGTAATGTGCAAGGGTATGAATAGATCATTAGTCTCAGTTCTTTTTGGAGGATCTTTATCTGCGCAAAGTACAGCCTCTTCTGGTTCAGGAGAATATACAAATATAACTTCTTGCAGTGTTGAAGAATGTGCATTGACTTTAGAGGCAGCCAACAAGGTAATCATTGTTCCTGGTTATGGTCTAGCGGTAGCTCAAGCTCAACATACTTTAAGGGAAGTGACAAAAAAACTAGAGCAAAACGGTATTGAAGTTGTTTACGCAATTCATCCTGTAGCAGGGAGGATGCCTGGACATATGAATGTACTTTTAGCAGAAGCAGATGTTCCTTACGAACAACTTAAAGAGATGGACATTGTAAATCCTGATTTTCCAGCAACGGATGTTGTTTTAGTTCTAGGAGCAAATGATGTGGTTAATCCTCAAGCTAAAAATGATAGCACTTCTCCTTTATATGGCATGCCAGTTCTTGATGTGCAGGAAGCAAGAACGGTATTTGTAATTAAACGTGGTATGAGTGCAGGTTACTCCGGAATAAAAAATGATTTATTTGATTTGCCAAATACCTCAATGGTCTTTGGTGATGCAAAGAAGGTACTGAATGATTTGATTGGAGAATTAAAGGATCTTGGGGTTGGGGAGAAATAATAGTATATCTTTTAGTTTTTCAGATTACGTAAAAAATAAGCCATTTCGAGAAGTTTTACCTTGGATAGGTGGCGACTTACAAACTTTGAGAGATAATTTTGTTATTGATTTTGGTAAATCAAAAAAAAATAAAAAAATTTTCTTTCCGATTAATAAAATTCATTCTAAAAAATTTGAATGTGATTATCTTCTAGGGTTTTTAGAATTACCTGAAAACTTAGACTCACTTAGGGGTTTTGTAATCGTTACACATGGTTTAGGGGGCTCAACTAAACGGTTTGGTTTAAGAAGAATCTCTAGGAAATTAGCAAATAATGGTTTTGGAGTTCTTAAATTAAATCTAAGAGGATCTGGATCTGCGAGATATTTAGCTAAAGGAAATTATTGTGCTAGATGCTCCAGTGATGTTATTTCAGCAATTAATTATTTTAAAAAATTCATAAATTTAGAGTTTAAAGATTTCATTAAGATGAATAATCTTCCAATTTACGGAGTTGGATTATCTTTAGGCGGAACAATTCTTCTAAATGCCTGCTTAGATTACGATGAAAACAAAGGAGAAAAACTTTTAGATTGCCTAGCCTGTGTGAGTAGCCCTCTAGATTTATTATCATGCAGTCTCTGTATTGAAAAATCTAGAAATTATATCTACCAAAAATGGTTACTTCATCGCTTAAAAAATCAGTTATGGGAGGGATTTAAAGATGAAGGCAAAATTCTTAATAATGAGAAGTTAAGAAAAAAAATTAGAGCTTTAAAAAGTATAAGGGAATTTGATCAGAAATTTACAGCTCCAAGTTGGGGATTTGATTCTTTAGAAGATTATTATGTTAAAGCTTCTCCAATATTTAGAATCCAAAACTCAATAAAAAAATTACCTCAAGTGCTTTTTATTCATGCCAAGGATGATCCTTGGGTTCCATATAATGCAACTTTGAATTTAAGAGGAAAATTTATTGATAAATTTACTATTTTTATAACTGAAAAAGGAGGTCATAATGGTTTTCACTCAATAAATGGCTGCTGGTCAGACGAAGTAGTAAAGAACTGGTTTATTAGTATCTAGGACTATTTAAAAATGGTGTTTTTTTAAAAATCCATTTTTCTATTGGCTTACCGTTAATAATATGTGAGGTATAAATTTCTGAAATTTTTTCTGGAGAAACTTTCTCGTACCAAATACCATCAGGCCACACAAGAAGAATTGGGCCGTTCTTACATATCCTTAAACAGTCAGCTTTTGATCTTAATATATGAACGTTTTTTGTACAGGGATCATTCTCAAATTTTTTTAAAGTCTTTTTTAGACATTCCCATGTTTTTTGACCTTCATTGCCTTTAAAGCATTTCTGTTTTGTGGGTGTTGCGCATAGTAGAAGATGTTTTTTTATATTCACTTTTATCCAATAATTACGTATTTTTTCCCTTTTTTAATTTCTTGCTCAACAAAAAGTCTGGCCCAATTGTCTACCTCAAGAATATCCTCCAATTCGGGACTTAAATTCAAATTCTCCATATGTGATTCACAAGCTTTACTTATAAATGTTGGAATTTCTTGAAAAGAAATTTTTTCTTTGAGGAATTGTTCAACAGCCATTTCATTAGCAGCATTTAAGACTGCAGGCATAGTCCCAGAAGATTTTCCTGCAGCATAGGCAAGTCCCATGCATGGATATTTAAACTCGTCTGGCTCTTTAAAAGTTAATTTCCCAATTTCACTTAGGTTTAATCTTTTCCAATTTGTTTTAAATCTTTCAGGCCAACTCATCGCATATAAAATGGGTAGCTTCATATCTGGCCAACCTAATTGAGCTAATACTGAAGAATCTTCCAGCTCAATCATTGAATGAATAATACTTTGAGGGTGGATAACTATTTCGATATTTTCGTAAGAGGTCCCAAATAAATAATGAGCTTCTATAACTTCTAATCCTTTATTCATAAGAGTTGCAGAATCTACAGTTATTTTTTTACCCATATCCCAATTAGGATGTGAAGTCGCATCTTCCACTGTGACATGCTTTAAATCCTCAACGGCCCAATCTCTAAAAGCACCACCAGAAGCTGTTAAGTGTATAGCTTTTAAACCTTTAGGCATCACTCCTGTTGAAAAATCTGCATTTTCATAATTAGGTAATCCTTGTAAACATTGAAAGATAGCAGAGTGTTCTGAATCAGCAGGTAATAGCCTACTATTATTTTTCTTTAATGCAGGAATAACAATTGGTCCTGCCGCAATTAAAGTTTCTTTGTTAGCAAGTGCAATATTTTTCCCCGCATTAATTGCTGACATTGTTGGAATTAAGCCTGCACAGCCTACTATCCCTGTTACCACAGTATCTGCCTTATCCCATGCTGCAACTGCGTTAATCCCCTGTTTTCCACCTAAAACCAAGGGAGCATCATCCAAATCTAAGTTACTAATATTATCTTTTAAATCTTCTATAAGACTTTCATCCTCAATTGCAACTACCTCAGGTTTATGTGTTTTAACTTGTTGAGTTAATAAATTAATATTTCTTCCTGCAGAAAGAGCTACGGCTTTAAACTTATCAGGCTGCTCACTAGCTATTTCGAGAGTTTGAGTCCCTATTGAACCAGTAGAACCGAGCACAGTAATGTATTTCAATTTTCTCTGATATTTCTAATATCTTCCCATTTAAAGGTGTATTTAAAAAACAAAAATTTCAAATTGGTTTTTTTCTTAAAATTTAGACCCTTATCCATGTTGTTATTTCCTTTGATTGATCAATAAGTTCAATACCTTTTTCTTTTAACAAATTTCTTATTTCATCAGCCTTCGCATAATTCTTTTCCATTTTTGCTTTCAATCTTTCATTAATAAGAGATGATATTTCTTCTTCTGTTATTTTATTTTCTTTTACTAAAACTTCTTTCTTAAGACCAAGTACCTCAGTCAACTTTGCAAGAGTTTTAAAATTTTCAAGTAGAAAGAATTTTTGATTTAGGTCTATTTTAAAACCTTCAACCCTTTGAAATTGGTTTAAAAAGTTTTTTAATGGTTTCGCTAAATCGTAAATAACTGCAATAGCACCTGCTGTGTTTAGGTCATTTCCAAGAGCCTCAGAAAATTTAAGCGTTTTTTGAGATAATTCAAAACTTATTTTCTCTTTATATTCTTCTTCGATAAATTCATCTTTATCAATAGATCTAAAAACACCTTTTGTAAGATCCATAAAAGAAAGGGCTACATTAATATTTTTCCAAGCTTCTGAAGCACTCCTTAAAGCTTCTTCAGTAAAATCAAGTGGTTTTCTATAATTCACGGTCATAACAAAATATCGCAAAGTCATAGGGCTTATACCTGACTTAATTAGCTCTCTGATAGTTTTAAAATTTTTAAGGGATTTACTCATCTTTTGTCCATTTACATTGACCATCCCATTGTGTAACCAATAGTTCGCTAGCTTTTTGCCATTGGCTGCTTCTGATTGGGCGATTTCATTCTCATGATGTGGAAAAATCAAATCAGAACCACCTAAATGGATATCGATAGTATCTCCTAATTCATCTTTAACCATCGCCGAACATTCAATATGCCATCCTGGCCTACCTTTACCCCATGGCGAATCAAAAAATGGTTCATCATCTTTGGCTTTTTTCCATAGTGCAAAATCTTGCGGATTAAGTTTTTTACTATTTTCCTCATTAACCATTCTTCCTTGCTGATTGATATTTTGTTCTTGTAAATTTTGATTACTTAGCTTTCCATAATTTTTATTTTTGAAAACAGAATAATAAACGTCTCCATCCCTAGAATATGCATAACCTTTGTCCTCAAGGATTGTTATGAAGGAACAGATATTGCATATATGATTCGTTGCTCTTGGCATGCTATCCGGACGCATTATCCCTAAAGAATCCATATCTTTGTGAAATTCAATGATATTCTTTTCAGATACTTCCTTCATTGAACTGCTTTCTTCTTGCGCTCTTTTTAAGATCTTGTCATCAATGTCTGTGAAATTTTGAACATACTTCACTTTGAAATCACTGTAAATTAAAAATCTTCTCAATACATCCCAAGCGATATAACTTCTGGCATGACCAAGATGACATAAATCATAAACAGTTACCCCACAACAATAAATTTTTACTACATCATCAATAGGCTTAAAAACCTCAACTTTTTTGCTTAAAGTGTTAAAAAGTTTGATCATCTTAAAATAAGTATTTCATAAGGTTTATTTTGTCTCCATCCAATTGTCTCCAATTCCAACATCAACTAAAAGAGGCACATTTAATTTTACACAATCTTCCATAGTCTTCTTTACTAATTTCGTCGTAATTTCCAAAGAATCTGGTTCAACTTCAAACAATAATTCATCATGTACTTGTAAAAGCATTTTTGCTGGAACATTCATTTCTATGAATTTTTTATTTAGTTGAATCATTGCAATTTTAATAATATCTGCACTTGAACCCTGAATTGGGGCATTGGCTGCGGCTCTTAGTGACTGTGCTTCCATACCAGCTCTTCTTGCGGCTTGCAAGTCAATTTCGTAAGGATCTTTTCCTAGTAATCTTCCAAGTCCATTTTTATCAAACTTAAATTCTCTCTTTCTACCAAAAATTGTTTTTACATAACCTTTTGATAAGGCAAGCCTTTCTTGAAGTTCAAGAAATTTGAAAATTTTTGAATATCTTTCTTTGTATTTTATTAGGAATTCTTTTGCTTCTGGAGTACTTACTCCTGTAGAACGTGCAAACTTTTTAATTCCCATACCATAGATAACTCCAAAATTTATTGTTTTACCAACTCTCCTCTCATCAGAAGAAATTTCTTCTTTCTCGAAAATTAATCTTGCAGTCAAAGAATGAATGTCATCATTTTTATGAAATGCATTTATTAGTATTTCCTCATCCGCTAAGTGAGCGAGTATTCTTAATTCGATCTGAGAATAATCAGCTGATAAAAGTTTCCAATTTTTTTCAGGCAAGAATGCTTTTCTAATTCTCCTACTAAATTCAGTCCTAACAGGGATATTTTGAAGATTAGGATTGCTACTACTTAGTCTCCCAGTCGCTGTAGCAGCTTGATTAAAGTTTGTATGAACTCTTCCTGTCTTTTCGTTAATAAGATTTGGAAGAGCATCAATATAGGTGCTAAGTAATTTGCTAAGAGTTCTATGTTTTATTAAATGTTGGATTATTTCATGTTCGTCGACTAATCTTTCCAGAACTACTGCATCTGTGCTCCATCCTGTTTTTGTTTTCCGTGATTTTTTCTTATCCAAATTCAATTTTTCAAACAAGATCTCACCAAGTTGTTTTGGTGAAGATAGATTAAAACTTTCCTCTGCTAACTGATAAACTTTACTTTCAATATCTTCTAAGGTACTTTTTAATTCTTTTGAGAGTTTATCCAAATAAGGGATGTCGATGGTTATGCCATTCATTTCCATTTGGGACAATACCGGCTCTAAAGGCAGCTCGATTTCTTCGAACAATTTGATTAATTCATCTTTTTCCTTTGAAAAACTTTCTTTAAAAATTTTGACAATCTTAAAAGTTAGAAAAACATCATAACCGCAGTAAATACTTGCTTCATCAATATCAACAAATGAAAAGTCTTTATTTTTTCCAACTGTCTCCTTAAATGAAGGAGGCTTAAATCCAAATAATCTAAAACTAATTTCACTTAACCCATGTTTCTCCTGATTATTAAGAAGGTAGTCTGCTAATAAGGTGTCAAAGGTTACGCCTTTAAGATCAAGTCCATGATTAAAAAATATTTGTCTATCAAATTTAGAATTTTGGAGTGCTTTTTCTTTTTTTGGATCTTCTATCCAATCTCTTAGCTTTGAGAAAACATCTTCAATTGATAATTGATTGGGGGTCTCCTTTTTTGTTTGATGACCAAGAGGTATATAAAATAAATCATCATTTTCTTCTCCAAGACATAACCCTATCCCAACAAGTTCCGCATCGATTGGATTCAAACTATTGGTCTCTGTATCTAAAGAAACTATGTGATTAGTCTTGTCTAATCTTTGAATTAATTTATCAAGTAATTCGAATTCATTTACAACAGTTACGTTGATTTTAGGGATTTTATTTTCACTATTTTCTAATTCATTATTGCCTGCGACTTTTGGTGCCTTCTCCTCCTCTTTTGCTACATTATTTTTGTCAAAACCACCTTTGCTGAAAGTTGAATTGAAAATATCAATTTGTCTAAGTAGTGTTGATAGTTCTAATTTTTTCAGTGACTCTGAAAGTAGTTCTTGATTTATATTTTTTAATTCATAACCGTTACTTAAAATTAAAGGCACCTCAGTATTTATTTTTGCTAAATCCCTGGAAAGAAAAGCATTATGTTTATCGTTTTTGAGCTTTTCTATAACTGAACCTTTGATGAATCCTTTATATTTCTTATCGTTGTTCTGCTGAATCTTGTCCAAAGCCTGATAGATTCCATCAAGCGTATCGTTCTCTTTTAGTAGATTAATTGCAGTTTTTGGACCTACTCCTTTAATACCTGGAATATTATCAGAACTATCACCAGTTAAGGCTTTGAGATCAACTACTCTTTCTGGTGTAACACCTAATTTTTCTTTTACTCCATTTTCATTCATAAGAGTTGGATTTCCACTTTTCGCATATGGACCACCACCCATATAAAGTACATAAATATCTTTTTGATCATCGACTAATTGAAATAAGTCCCTATCTCCAGAAAGAATATTCACGCACCATCCTTTAGAAGAAGCATCATTTGCAATTGTGCCTAGGAGATCATCTGCTTCGTATCCTGGAGATTTAAAAATTGGTAAATTAAGGCTTTCTTCTAAAATGATTTCTAGTTGTTCAATATCCTGAAAAAAAACATCTGGTGCTACATCTCTATTGGCCTTATAATTTGGATCTAATTCATGTCTGAAAGTAGGTTTTTCGGTATCAAACGTAATACAAACACC
>CACBVE010000021.1 GCA_902542595.1 uncultured Prochlorococcus sp. | reverse complement strand
GTCTTAATCCTGAGTTAAATAAATCTGCACTCAAGAATATTTGCCCATCTGTAATTGAAATAACATTGGTTGGAATGTAAGCAGAAACGTCCCCTGCCTGAGTTTCAATAATTGGGAGAGCTGTCATAGAACCCCCTCCCATTGCATCTGAAAGTTTTGCAGCTCTTTCTAGTAATCTACTGTGTAAGTAGAACACGTCTCCAGGATAAGCCTCCCTTCCTGGTGGTCTTTTTAAAAGAAGAGACATTTGTCTATAAGCCTGAGCTTGTTTTGTTAGATCATCATAAATAACAAGTGTTGCTTTACCCTGATACATAAAATGTTCAGCGATTGCCGCACCAGTATAAGGTGCTAAGTACTGTAAAGCAGCTGGTTCTGAAGCTCCTGCACTAACTACGACTGTATAATCTAGGGCTCCTCTCTCTCTTAAGACCTCTACAATGTTTGCTACTGATGCTGACTTCTGACCAATAGCTACGTAAACACAAACAACATCTTGACCTTTTTGGTTGATTATTGTGTCAATAGCAATCGCAGATTTTCCAGTTTGTCTATCACCAATAATTAATTCTCTTTGACCTCTTCCAACAGGAATCATTGCATCAATAGATGTGATACCTGTTTGCATTGGTTCATGAACTGATCTTCTCTTGATTATTCCAGGAGCCATTTCTTCAATCAACCTAGTATCACTTGTTGGAATTTCCCCTTTCCCATCTATTGGTTGTCCGAGAGGATTAACAACTCTACCCTGCATTGCTTCACCAACGGGAACAGATGCGATTTTACCTGTGGACTTAACGTTACTTCCTTCTTGAACACCAAGTGCTTCTCCCATTAAAACGGCTCCAACATTATCATCTTCAAGATTTAAAGCTATACCTTCGGTACCATCCTCAAATTCCAACAACTCACCTGCCATGACCTGATCTAAGCCATATATTCTTGCAATGCCATCACCGATTTGCAGAACAGTTCCTACATTGCTAACACTTACAGATTGGTCATAATCAGTTATTTGTTGTTTTAAGATTGAACTGATTTCATCAGGGCGTATAGATACCATGGATTTAAGAATTTAAGGTTGATTTAAAAGTTACTTGGAAAGAGTTAAGCCAAGTTTTCTGATTTGTGAAGCAAGGGAAGCATCAATTACTTTTGATCCTACACTGGCGACGAAACCACCAATAAGAGATTGGTCGATTTTAGTTACAAGTTCTAATTTTTCTGTTCCAGCAATATTGATGATCTTTTTGGTAATTAAACCTTTCTGTTCATCAGTAAGCTCGACTGCAGAAGTAACAGTTGCCAAAGCAATATTACTATTTTCTCGGTAAATCTCTAAAAACCTATCAAGAATAGAAGTAAGGATTCCAATTCTTTGCCTATCGGCCAATAATTTTAAGAAATTCAGTAATGAAGAATTAACCTTATTTGAAAAAATTTCAATAATGATTTTCTTCTTAGCATCTGTCTCCAAAATGGGAGAGGATAGTGCCTTCTCCAATTCAGGGGAATCATTTATTAATTCCAAAAGTTGTTTAACCTCAGAAACCATCTCTTCTGTTTGCGAATTTTCATTCACAACTTGAAGTAATGCCTCTGCGTATGGTGTAGTAACTGAATTTAAAAGTGGCATTAGTTCACCTCAATATTATTAATTGATTGAGTTACCAAATTTTCTTGTGTTATTTTGTCAAGTCGATTTGGGAGAGAATCTAAAGCTTTCTTAATTGCCAGTTCAACAGCTTCTTTTCGAAGTTGAGAAATTGCTCTGGATGCTTCAGAGCTCTCATCAGAGATTGCACTTTGTTTAATTCGAGCCATCTCCTCTATCGCTTTTTTCTCACTTTCCATTCTGATTGATTCAGATCTTTTAAGTGAATCTGCTTTTATATGAGAAGCTTTTTCTTCTGCTGAAGATAAATCTTTCTTCGCCTTTTCTAAAGCTTGAGTTGCATTTAGGAGTCGATCTTCAGCATCTTTTAATTCAAGAAGGATTCCTTCTCTCCTTTTTTGAAGCATTTTACCTAGGAAACCAGGCAAAAATTTATAAAGACCGAAAACTACTACAGCCCAATTAAGGATATTAGTTTCGAATAAATTGAAATTCAATCCAAAACCTTCTGTAGCCAAAAGAGTTAAATTCATTTTTCTAGAATCAATCTATTAACAATAAGTTCGCTTAAATCATCAGCCTGTTTAGAAAGTTGATCACGAGCGGCAGATGTCTGACTTTCAATTTCTAGTCTTGCTTTTTCTTTTGAAGCATTTGCTTCATTATTAGCAAGTTCTAGTGCTTCTTTATAGAGCTTGTCAGACTCATCCTCAGCTTCGCTAACAATTCTTTGGGCTTCTGTACGAGCACTTTGAAGCTGAGTTAATAAATCAGCTTCTAATTTTTTAACCTCAGAAAGTTTATTTTTGGCCTCAATAATATTATTACTTACAAACTTTTCTCTTTTTTCTACAACATTGCCTACAGGCTTAAAAAAGAGAGAATTTAATATGTAAGTAAGCGTAACTACTTGTATCGCCATTAATGGCAAAGTGGCATTTATGTCAAATAATCCACCTTCTGTAGCACCAAAAAAATTAAAGGCCAACATATGATTCAGTTGAAGTTAAAAAATTAAATTTAAATATTGCTAATAAGGATTAGAAGCAATATTAACTTTTAGGAAAAAGGATTCGCAAAAAGTAGTACCAAAGCCACAACTAATCCGTAAATTGTTAATGACTCCATGAAAGCGAAAGATAAAAGAAGAGTTCCTCTGATTTTACCTTCAGCTTCTGGTTGACGGGCAATACCCTCAACAGCACCTTGAGCTGCGTTACCTTGTCCAAGACCTGGGCCAATAGCACCTAGACCAACTGCTAAACCAGCAGCTACAACTGATGCAGCGGAAGTAATCGAATCCATAATTTTGAAATAAAGAGCTTAATACTTGTGATAATCTTTGTTGTCATACACGCTTGGACATTCTTTCTATTAAGAATGGGTCTGATATTTTCAGACCTACGCGATTAGATATTTTGCCAGATTACAGACCCTTTGTAAAAGCGTCTGAATGTATTAGATGAAGGCTAATGATGTTCTTCAACAGCTTCTCCAATGTAGTAGGCCGCTAAAGTTGCAAAAATCAATGCCTGAATTGCACTAGTAAATAATCCTAGGAACATGACAGGTATTGGAAGAATTAGCGGAACTAAAAAGACTAGAACACCAACAACAAGTTCATCAGCCAAAATATTTCCAAATAGCCTGAAGGAGAGTGATAAAGGTTTCGTAAAGTCCTCTAGAATTTTGAAAGGAAGCATAATAGGAGTTGGATGAACATAATATTCGAAGTATCGCCAACCCTTATTGCTTAAACCTGCATAGAAATAAGAAAGTGAAACCAATAAAGCCAAGGCAATAGTTGTATTGATATCTGCAGTAGGGGCTCCTAATTCTCCACTTGGTAACTTAATTAATCTCCAAGGAATTAGAGCCCCCCCCCCAATTACTAACAAAGACGAATAAAAATAAAGTACCTATAAATGGCATCCAATCTCTATATACTTTTTCACCTATTTGCGTCCTAGCAAGATCTCTTATGTAATCCCAGAGGAACTCAAGCAAGTTTTGAAGGCCTTTAGGATCATTTTCCATTTTCTTAGTTCCTAAAGAAATAAAAATTAATAACGCTCCTAATAAAATCCAAGATGTTAAAAATACCTGCCCATGAAGTCTGATATTTCCAATTTGCCAATAAAGATGTTGACCAACTTCTAATGCTGCGAAATTTGTTAGCAAGGAATTAAAAAACATTTGTTTTGAATAAAAAATTTAATTAAGAACGTGAAAAATAAAGAATGAGTGAAGGCTTGTAAATGAAAAAACCTATCATCGCAGGAAAAAGATGCAAAGATCCTAGCTTGCTTGCAAAAATAAAGAGGCAAACTGGAACTAAAAGTTGCAATTTTGATACACCTGATGATTCTTTACCAAGTTTGCCTATGCTTTTGGCAAGCAGACGAAGGTAAAAAATGCCAGCAATTGCACCTATAAAAATACTAAAACCAAAAGTAAAGCCTAGAAAAATTCCAGTTATTGATGCTAATAAAATAGAAACAATAAAAGTAATTCCAAAAATTGTTAATTGCAATTTTGTGTATTCATCATTTTTAGAAAGCAAATGATCTATTTGATTAGCAATGCCAGATTTACTTTCTTTGATGATCGAATTATTCAAGGAATGAGGAAATTGAACATTCTCATTAGAAGGATGCTCAAGTTTTTTTCTATTTGAGTCCACTGATGTGAACATAGTTTAGAAACCCCCTCTGAATGGTTTGAAGTAAGTATATAAACTCACGGAATCTATCACGGAGAGGTGCCTTTTAGCTAGTTTTTTTTTATAAAAAATTAATTCTTAAGATTTATGATGAATCTGTAGATCATTTTTTACTTTATTCTTCAAGAATAAAATTTATGAAAAGTCTTCTTTTTAATCGCTTTAACACTTTCAATCGTTAATAAAAGACTTGGCAAAATCTCAATTAAACGTCTCAATAGTACATAATGCATCTAAAAAATTGGAGATAAGTCAAGAACAAATAAAATATAAAAGAATTTCTAAAAGAAAAAAAACCTTTAATTCTAATTACAAAAAAAATTTAACAGCGTCTATATTTCCTTTGCCTTGGACGATATGGCCTTATGAGGCAAAAATCCTCATTACCCTAATTGGAATTTGGTCAATATTAGGAATATGCATTTTAGGATCATCAAGTTGGTGGGTGGCTAGTAGGGAAATGGGAAATTGGGCTTATTTCTTAAAAAAACAAATTATTTGGACAATTCCAGGCATTGGTCTTTTTTATTTCGTTATTAACACGAACATTAGAAGTCTTTTAAAGTTTTCAAGAATTATTTTTTATATTTTATTTTTTTTAATTTTTCTTACCAATATTACTGGAATAACGGTGAATGGCTCTTCACGATGGCTTGTTGTAGGGTTTTTACGTCTGCAACCATCTGAATTAATAAAACCTTTTCTAATTCTTGAAGCTTCTAACCTTTTTGCTCATTGGAATATGATAAAGAACGATAAAAAATTAATTTCAATATTCTCTTTTGGTTTATTAATTTTATTAATACTTAAACAGCCTAATTTAAGTACTGCATCATTAACTGGAATTCTTTTTTGGGTAATGGGTTTTTGTGGAGGCGTAAAGCTTAGCTCTCTTTGCTCATTTGCTTCATTAGGCTTAATAACTGGATGCATCAGCATCCTAAATAACGAATATCAAAAACTTAGAGTTACTTCTTTTATTAATCCTTGGAAAGATCAACAAGAGAGTGGATTTCAATTGGTTCAGAGTTTATTAGCTATTGGTTCAGGTGGTCTATTTGGCCAAGGGTTTGGACTGTCTATGCAAAAATTACAGTATTTACCATTCATGTATACAGATTTTATTTTTGCCATTTTTGCAGAAGAATTTGGTTTGTTGGGTTGTACTTTATTCTTAGGATTTTTAGCAGTATTCTCTCTAATAAGTCTAAAAATTTGTCTTAAGTGTAGGAACAACTATACAAAATTAGTTGCTATCGGATGTGGTGTATTGTTAACAGGTCAATCGATAATGCATATTGCTGTGGCAACAGGATCCATGCCTACTACAGGCTTACCACTACCTTTCATTAGTTATGGTGGAAATTCTTTAATAGCATCTTTTTTTATTGCAGGAATGTTACTTAGATGTTCATTAGAATCAACAGGATTCATAGGTATGATTTATACACGAAAGACTCCTAATTAGTTAGAATTTAGAAAAATTAAGTCTGGCTATCGAATCATTTAATTTAGTTATTTCAGAATTATCTCAAAAGGGTAATCTGCTTATGCAAAATGGTCTTAATAGTCCTGGACCATTTACTATATTTTTGGTTTTCAGCGCAGGACTTTTAACGAGTCTTGGCCCATGTTCATTATCGTTACTACCAATCACTATTGCTTATGTAGGAGGAACAGAGAAAAATAAATTTAAACTTATTAGTTTTTCAGGGGGAGTCGTTTTTTCACTCGTTGCGCTTGGTGCTGCTAGTGGATTCTTAGGTAGGATATATGGGCAAATCCCATCTTATTACACTTCGGTCGTTGCCTTGATTGCAATAATAATGGGTTTAAATTTATTAGGGATTCTAAAGTTTCAATTCCCAAATGGACCTGATATAAAAATAATTGAAGATAAAATACCAACGTTTATAGCACCTTTTGCGATAGGGACTACTTTTGGACTAGCTTCTTCACCTTGTATTACTCCAGTTTTAGCAACTCTTCTAGCTTGGGTATCGCAAGCTAAAAACCCGACAATATCTATTATTTTTTTATTTTTCTTTGGGATAGGCCAAGTAACCCCATTAATCGTTGCAGGAGCTACTGCAGAAAACTTAAAAAAATTTTTAGAGCTTAGAAAATTTAGTCAAATAATTCCCATTTTAAGTGGGATATTTTTAGTTTCCCTAGGGTTATTAAATTTATTTTCAAATTGGATTTAAATGATTATTTTTAAGAACCTAATTTTAAAAATATCAAGTTTGAGATTCGCCATATTACTGATAATCTTCATAGCTGTTACAAGTGGCATAGGTACTTTTATACCTCAAGGAAATAATAATCAATTCTATATTGATAATTTCGATAGTGCTCCCATTTTTGGATTTCTAGATGGAGCAAAAGTCTTAAAACTTCAATTGGATCATATATATACAAGCTTTTGGTTTTTATTTACATTAATTCTTCTTTGCATTTCGCTAGCAGCTTGTAGTTTCAGGAGGCAAATCCCTTCATTAAAAGCTTCATTAAAATGGATTGAATACAAGAGCGAAAAAAAATTCAGCAACCTTCAACTAACTACAAGTCACCCAATTAATAAAAATGGAGACCATATATCAAAAGTAGATTTATTACTTAAAAAAAAAGGATGGAAAACATACAAATTTAAAAGTCATATTTCTGCAAGAAGGGGTTTAATTGGAAAAATCGGGCCTTTAATTGTACATATCGGATTAATAGTCTTACTTATAGGCTCAGCATATGGAAGTTTTGCAAGTCAATCAAAAGAACAATATTTATTGCCTGGAGAAAGTTTAGATCTTGTTAATGAGAGCACAAACTCAAAAGCGAATGTAAAATTAGTTGATTTTTCTATAGAACGAGAAAGTGATGGAGTACCCAAACAGTTTATTTCAAAATTAAATTTTTCTTCTGAAGATTTAAATTTAAATGAGATAAAAACCGCCAAAGTTAATAACCCAATTAGATTTAAAGGATTAACTATTTATCAAGCTGATTGGGCAATATCAAATGTTGTTTTAGAAATAGATAATATCCTTTATCAATTAGAATTAAAGGAGATCCCCGAAATCGGTAATCAAGTTTGGGGAGTTTTAGTTGAATTAGGATCGGAGACAAAAAAAAATTTCCTTTTAACAATAGATAATGAAAATGGTCCACTCAAAATTTCAAATATAGAAAATTTTTCCGGGAATAATCTCTATGTAAATGATAATCCTTTAGAAGTTAATTCTTCAAAAGTATCTCTAAAAAAAATAATCCCCAGCAGTGGGTTAATAATTAAAAATGATCCGTCTATACCATTTATTTATTTTTCTTTTGTTTTAATAATTTTTGGAACGATAATAAGTCTCATACCAACTAACCAATTATGGATTCTTGAAAATCAAGAATCACAAAGGTTATCTATTGGAGGTCTTAGCAATAAAAATCTAGTTGGTTTTAAAAAAGAATTTTTTAAAATATCAGAAGAAATAAAAAATTTTTAATTTTTTTTCTGTCCACTAAAAATATCTAACTGCATAGAAACATTCCCTCTGGGGTTAAATGCAGCATTTAAATGTATCCAGTGAGGTGAGCCTTCATTCACTAAATCATCCATAATCCTATTAACAACCTCTTCATGTGATATTTTTATATCTCTAAAATTATTAATATAAAGCTTTAAAGACTTCAACTCATAGACTTTCAAATTAGGTTGATAAATAATATTTAACTTTGCAAAATCTGGATAACCAGAAAAGGGGCACTTACATGTAAATTCAGGTAAGTGGATAGAAATTTCATAAATTCTTTTCTTATTAGGATTCTCAAAACAAATTATTTTTGATTCTTGAATAATCCTTTCACCATAAAGTGGTCTTTGCGTCGAATCATCTAATTTAGCTGTGCTCATTTTTAGTAGAACTTATTTACTAAACCTATATAAAAAGATCAAAATCTGCAAAAATCCCAACAAGCTTAAGTATTACAATTAAATAAGTTAAAAGCTGTTAAATCTTATTTTTGTATCAGATATAACATTCACAGTGTCGGTTAAAAGGGTTATATGTGTTTAGTTCAATGAAAAATTAATGGACATTTGTTTGATAACTATCGATAACAACTTAAATAAATCCCTTCAACCAAAAAGCGCAATTGGAATGTTATGGCTTCAAACACACTTTGAGAATGATCAATGGGAAGCGTTGTCAAATAGTACTGTAATAATTTCTGAAGAAAATTCCCAATTATTAATTGAAGACGCCACGAATGCAGGTCTTAATATTAAATGTTTTTCTGATATTTCAATGTTGGATGTTTTCCCAAAAAACAATTAAAATAAGACTATTCAATCTTTAATCATGAAGAAAATTGAGGCAATAATACGTCCATTTAAGCTAGAGGATGTAAAAATTGCATTAGTAAACTCTGGTATTGTTGGAATGACAGTTAGCGAAGTCAGAGGTTTTGGGAGGCAAAAAGGGCAAGTTGAAAGATATAGAGGTTCCGAATTTACGGTTGAATTCCTTCAGAAACTCAAAGTAGAGGTTGTCGTAGAAGATGAAAAAGTTAATTCAGTCATAGATGCGATCGCTGAAGCAGCGAAAACTGGAGAGATAGGTGACGGGAAAATATTCATCACATCAATTGATTCTGTTGTGAGAATTAGAACTGGCGACAAAGATGAAGAAGCTCTTTAACTTAAAGAGTCTCTTTTACTAAATTTTGTATAAATTCACTATTAATCCTTGGATTTGATTCACTTTTTAAGGACATCCAAGCTAGATATTCATGATTCCCAGCAGGACCTACTAGAGGAGAAGCTATCAAATTCTTTATATTCCATTGGAAATTCTTAGCAGCACAAATAACCGACTCTATAGCCTCAGTATGGAATTTAGGATTACGAACTACGCCACCTTTACTGACTTTATCTTTACCCACCTCAAATTGGGGTTTAATTAAAAATATTCCCTCAATACAATCACCTTCTAATAAATTACCAATAGATTTAAAAACTAACTTTAATGAAATAAAAGACAAATCAGCAACCACAAAATTTGGTAATTCATTACTTCTAGATAAAAGATCACTAGGTTTTATATTTCGAATATTGGTTCGTTCAAAAAGTATAACCTTTGGGTTATTTCTAATCTTCCATGCAGTCTGTCCATAACCAACATCTATCCCATAAACTAACTTTGCCCCTTGTTGCAATAAGCAATCAGTAAATCCCCCAGTAGAGATTCCTGCATCAATACATATTTTATCTTTTACTTTAATTTCAAGTTTTTTAAATGCCTCCAATAATTTTTCGCCTCCCCTTGATACAAACTTAGGTTCAGAATCAATAAAAAATTCAGATCCAATTAATACTTGTTGTCCAGGTTTATCCAATACTTTTCCATTGATATCTCTAACCTTACCCGCAAGAATTAAACCCTGGGCTTTTTGACGTGTTTCACATAAACCTTTATTGAGAAGATAAAGGTCTAATCTACTTTTTTTAATCATCTATTCATCAATGAAAAAAGACTGAATAATGAACTTCTATAAGATTAAGATCCAAATTCTCTCATTCCTTCTAATTTTAAATTAGAAATAAAAAATTACCCATTACTAACTAAGGCCATAAACGAAAATATTTTTAATATTTAAACTTTCTTTAATTAGCAGAAAAATGTTACATAAGAAAATAATAATCAGGCAAATATCTTCAATGGCAAGTACATCTTTATGGTATAAGGCAATAATTCAATTTTGGTTATAAAGTTTAAATTGATAATTAATAAAAATTGTGATCGAGCGTTACACATTACCCGAAATGGGGAAAATCTGGACTGAAAGCGCAAAATTCCAGAATTGGCTTAAGGTTGAAATAGCTGCATGTGAAGCAAATTTTTCCCTCGGGAAAATTCCTGAAAATGCCATGAAAGAGATACGTTCAAATGCAAAGTTTGATGAATCTAGAATTACAGAAATTGAAAAAGAAGTTAAACATGATGTCATAGCATTTCTTACAAGCGTTAATGAATTTGTAGGAGATTCAGGAAGATACATACATGTTGGTATGACCAGTAGTGATGTACTTGATACAGGCTTATCTCTTCAGTTAAAAGATTCTTGCGAATTGTTATTAGAAGAAATTGAGAACCTAGAAAATGAAGTCAGATTATTAGCAAGGAAACATAAAACTACATTAATGATTGGCAGATCTCATGCAATTCATGGGGAGCCAATTTCCTTCGGTTTTAAACTTGCGGGATGGTTAGCAGAAATAATACGGAACAAAAAAAGATTATTAACACTAAAAGAATCCGTCGCAATCGGACAAATAAGTGGTGCAATGGGAACTTACGCTAATACGAATCCCAAAGTAGAACAAATAACTTGTGATTTACTTGGCTTAAAACCAGATACAGCAAGTACCCAAGTCATATCAAGAGACAGACATGCAGAATATGTGCAAACTATTGCACTAGTTGGCGCTTCTCTAGATAGATTCGCAACTGAAATAAGAAATTTACAAAGGACTGATGTTTTAGAAGTTGAGGAGGGCTTTACAAAAGGGCAAAAAGGAAGTTCTGCTATGCCTCATAAAAGAAATCCTATTCGAAGTGAAAGAGTAAGCGGATTAGCAAGAATTTTGAGAAGTTACGTCTTAACAGCACTAGAAAATGTTCCACTTTGGCACGAAAGAGATATAAGCCATAGTTCAAATGAACGTATCATGTTACCTGACGTATCAATATGTTTGCATTTTATGCTCAGAGAAATGAAAAATATAGTAAGCAACTTGGAAGTTTATCCAAAAAATATGCTCATAAATTTAAACATATATGGTGGTGTAATCTTTAGTCAGAAAGTTTTACTTTTGCTTGTAGAGAAGGGCTTGTCTAGAGAAAAGGCTTATAGCTTGGTACAAAAAAATGCTCATCAGGCGTGGAATACTCAGAATGGCAATTTCAAACAAAATATAGAGAGAGATAATGAAATAATGGATTTAATTGATCAAAGTGACTTAGAAGAATGTTTTAATCCTTCAATTCATCTCAATAATTTAAGTGTAATATGGGAAAAGTTAGGTATCTAGGATTTACTGAAAACCTTATCTAAATAAAACCAGTGTTTTCAGAGGAATAATGACAAAAAACTTTAGGATTGAAAAAGATAGTATGGGAACAATAGAGGTTCCCATCGAAGCTTTGTGGGGTGCTCAAACACAAAGATCTATAATAAATTTTTCTATTGGAGAAGAATTAATTCCAATTGAGTTAATTTATTCACTCACCCTCATAAAAAAAGCTGCTTCAATTGCGAATTTCAATTTAGGTTTAATAGATAAAAGGAAAAAAGATTTGATTGTAGAGGCATGCACGGAAATACTTGATGGGCTTCACGATTCCCAGTTTCCCTTAAAGGTTTGGCAAACAGGTAGTGGCACGCAAACAAATATGAATGTTAATGAGGTAATCTCAAATATTGCAGCTTTAAAAACTAATTCAGAGCTTGGTAGTCATCAACCAATTCATCCTAATGATGATGTAAATAAATCTCAGTCAACTAATGACACTTTTCCTGCTGCTATTCAAATATCCGTTGTTAATGAAATAATCAAAAATTTAGTTCCAACGATCAGAGAACTTACTAAGATCCTTGATAAAAAAAGTGAAGAATGGAAAGACCTTATAAAGATAGGAAGAACCCATTTTCAAGATGCAGTTCCCCTTACTTTTGGGCAGGAAATATCAGGATGGTCAGAGCAACTTAAAAATGCTGAGAATGCAATTATTATGAGTCTTAATGAGTTGTATTTCTTACCTCTGGGAGGAACTGCAGTTGGTACTGGGATTAATTGTCCAAAAGGATTTTGTGAAGAGTGTATAAAATCAATTTCCCATGATACTAATCTAATGTTCTTTAAATCAAAAAATAATTTTTCTATCATGGCCTCTCATGATCGTCTTGCTCAAGTAATGAGTCAGATAAAAATATTAGCAGGTGCATTGTTTAAAATTTCAAATGATATAAAAATTCTATCTTCAGGTCCAAGATCAGGAATATATGAATTAATAATTCCTCAAAATGAACCTGGAAGTTCTATCATGCCGGGTAAAGTTAATCCAACTCAATGCGAAGCCTTATCAATGGTTTGCACACAGATAATGGGTCTTGAATATGCAGTTTCAATGGCAAATTCTAGCGGCACTTTACAGATGAATGAATATAAGCCTCTTATTGGATTTAATATTCTCACAAGTTTAAAATTACTTAAAAATGCGATAGAAAACTTCAGAATAAAATTAGTTGATGGGATGGAACCTAATCAAAAGAAAATGAAGTTAAATTTAAAAAATTCACTAATGTTGGTTACAGCCTTAGTGCCAAAAGTTGGTTATGAAAAAGCAGCTGAAATTGCAAACCTTGCCTTCAAAGAATCATTAAATTTAAAAGAGGCAACACTTAAATTAGGTTATTTAAACGAAGATGAATTTGATGAAGCAATGAATATCAATTCAATGATTTGATTAAAAAAATTTAAGAATTATTGTCAATTCTTTTTGTTGCAGGATTAATATCTTCAGAGACTTTTATAAGATCATTAGATTCAGAAACAGGAAAACGATTAATAGCTTTTAATGCTAGCTTTGCTTTGGTTTTTAATTTATTACTAACACCAATACAGTATTGAACTTGAGAAAGGACATCAACTGATCTTCTAATAATCCTCACTACATCACCTTCGTCTAGTGAAGTATTAAAAACCAAATCTTTCCATTTTTTTCCTCTTGCCCATTCAGAAATAATTCCAGTTAACTCTGTTTCTAAATAAATAGGGATTTCAATATGAAACTTATTTTGTTGAGAAGAGACTAATTTTCTTAAACCATCTAATTCATTAAAAACATCTATTACCTTTAAAGAAGGCTTAAAATTACACCAAAGATTAGGCCTCCTTATATCAACACATATAGCTTGAATAATTGCAGCCAACTCAGGAGGATCTAAATCGTCTAAATAACCACTAACCAAAACCAAACCAATCCATAATTCATTTTCACTTCTTATTGCACCAACTGTTTGTCCAACTTCTGTCAATTCCAAATCATTTAAACAACCGAAATGATTCAAAATTTTAATCAAATCGGTAAAAGTTCTCCAGTTATGATTTTCTTTATCCTCAAGAAGTTTTTTTCTCATATATATTTCTTGTTCAAGATCAACAATTCTTTTTCTATATTTCTTTAATTTCCTAGAGTCTCCAAATCTATGTGCGGGGTGATCATTGACTGTTTCTTCTAAATTATTAATTTGTTGCTGTTGTGCCAAAACTTCCGTTGACAAATCATATTGGGGAGTTTGTAAATCATTTTTTTTAGAAACTTCTAAAATTTGATCCGCATAACGTTGCGACATATCATCTCCCCTAAATACCTCTCCAGAAAAATACATCTTTGGTACTTCAAGTCCTAAGACATCAATTACATTCAAATCATTAAAAATACTTACAATATATGAGGGTTTTATAAGAATAAATAAATTATCAACTGTCAAACACAATAAACTCTTTATTTTTTGGGATTCATATATTTTCTTACAAATTAATCCTGGAACAATTTTTCTTT
>CACBVE010000020.1 GCA_902542595.1 uncultured Prochlorococcus sp. | reverse complement strand
GCTTCTGGAACTACTTCTGTAATTGAACCAGCATCTTCAAGAGATCATACTGAAAGAATGCTAAAAGCATTTGGAGCAGACATCAGTATCAGAGGAGAATTAGGAAGGAATGTAGTTATCAAGTCAGGGAGCAACTTAATTGGTCAGAGAATATTAATTCCAGGAGATATAAGCTCCGCTTCTTTTTGGATGATTGCTGCATCTATTGTTCCAAATTCAGAGGTTTTAATTCAGAATGTCGGATTAAATCCCACTAGAACAGGAATTTTAAATGTAATGGATTTAATGGGGTGCAATTATGAGATTTTAGATAAATCGACTATTGCAGGTGAACCTATTGGATCTATTAAAGTAAAGACTTCAAATAATTTAAGGTCATTCACTATTGAAGGAGATATTCTCCCAAAACTTATAGATGAAATTCCTATCCTTACTGTAGCTGCCTGTTTTTGTAATGGAGTTTCTGAAATTAAGGATGCGCAAGAATTAAGAGTTAAAGAGACAGATCGATTAAAAGTCATGGCACGACAGTTACAAAAATTTGGTGCTGAAATAACAGAAAAAGAGGATGGGTTAATTATTAATGGGCAATCAAAATTTCATTCTGCTGAGGTAGATAGTGAGACAGATCATCGAGTAGCAATGAGTCTTGCTATTGCATCACTTCTTGCCAAAGGTACCTCAAAAATCATAAGAGCAGATGCAGCTAGCGTCTCGTATCCCACTTTTTGGCAAGAGCTAGCCAAATTAGCTAACTAGCCTAAAAAGTCTTTGTCTGAATTAATAGAAGTTTTAACTAAAGATGGTAGTTATTCTTTAAGAAGTGAGTTTTTTCAAGAGAACTTCCATAGTTTATTGGGCGCATTAGAGGAAACTAAGTCAAAGTTTACAGCTACTTCTAATTTGCAAAGATTTAAGGGCAAATCTCTAAATGTTTTGGATATATGTTTTGGTTTAGGATACAATTCCGCTTCATTATTAAATGAATTAATTAAACAAAACTCATATTTAAATTTATATGGATTGGAGATTGATAAAAAGCCTCTTGAATATTCACTTAGGAATGAATCTTTCCTTAAATTATGGGATCCAAAAGTCAAAAAAATATTTGAATCACTTAATCGAAAAGATTACTTTGAGGATCAATTTTTTAAATGCAGTATTTTATGGGGTGATGCTAGAGATAAAATCAACATTATTCCTCCCTCTATTAATTTCGATCTGATTTATTTAGATGGTTTTTCTCCTCAAAAATGCCCACAAGTATGGACAATTGAATTTTTATCCAAAGTCACAGAAAATCTTAATCCTCATGGTTATTTAATAACTTATTCTTCATCAGCAGCAGTAAGAAAAACCCTAAGAAATCTAGGATTAGAAATTTTTACTATTAAGCCAAGTTTTAAAAACAGAACTTTTTGGAGTCAGGGAACTGTCGCAATATCAAAATTTGATAAGAATAAATTGAAACCTAATTTCAATTTTGAAAAGTTATCTCTAATGGAAGAAGAACATCTCTTAACTAAAGCTAGTATTCCATATAGAGATCAAAATTTGAACTCAAGTAAGAACGATATAATCAGAAGAAGATTAGATGAGCAATTATTCTCAAATCTATTATCTACAAATAAATGGAGAGAGAAGTGGGGAATGTGACGAAGTTATCCGTTAAGAGTTAGATTTAAATTAGGATTTCAAATAAACATGTTAAGTGTTGCGATATTAGCGGCAGGCAAGGGCACTAGGATGGAAAGCTCATTGCCAAAAGTTTTACATAAAATTTCTGGCAAAAGTCTTCTACAAAGAGTAATTGATTCATGTGTCGAATTAAAACCTGATAAAATTTTCGTTATCACTGGACACAAATCAAAAGAAGTACAAAAGTCAATCCCAAACGATAAAAAAATCCATGTTGTTGTTCAAGAACCTCAATCAGGAACCGGTCATGCTATCCAGGTTCTTTGTAGTGAAGTAAAAAAACATGAAGGAAAACTTTTGGTACTTAACGGTGATGTGCCACTCATTAGGCCTACTACTCTAAAGAGACTTTTGTATTTACACGATTCAAAAAATGCTGATGTTTCTTTAATTACCACAAAGAAAACAAATCCTCATGGATATGGCAGAGTTTTTTTGAAGGGGGATTTTATAGAAAGAATTGTTGAAGAAAAAGATTGCAATGAATTAGAAAGAGAAAATCCATTAATAAATGCAGGTGTTTATTGTTTTAACTGGGGTAACTTATCAGAAATTATTAATACCTTGCAAAGCAATAATAATCAAAAAGAGATTTACTTAACAGATACAATTTCTTTGCTAAAAAATTCTTTAAGTCTCGAGGTGGAGGATAATGGAGAGCTTCAAGGAATTAATAACAGAATTCATTTATCAGAGTGCGAGGAATCTATTCAGAATTCAATTAAAGAAAAGCATATGCTTAATGGTGTAACTTTTATAAATAAAGCAAGTTGTTCAATTAGTGAAGAAGCTGAAATTGGTAAGGATGTAATCATAGAGGCTAATACACATATAAGAGGAAATACAAAAATAAATAGTCATTGCATTATCGGTCCAAATACTTTTATTGAGAATTCCAATGTGGGATTACAATGTGAAATTTCAAACTCTACTGTTTATGAATCTCAGATAATGGATCATATAAAAATTGGCCCTTATAGTCATATAAGACCTAATTCCAAAATATCTTCTTATAGCAAAATTGGTAATTTTGTTGAGATCAAAAATAGTCAACTAGAGGAAGAATCTAAAGTAAACCATCTAAGTTATATTGGTGATTCTATTATTGGAAGATCTACAAATATTGGAGCAGGCACTATTACTGCAAATTTTGATGGACAGAAAAAATATCAAACAAAAATTGGTAAAAATTCCAGTATTGGAGCAAATACAGTTTTTGTAGCACCAATAAATCTAGGGGAATCAGTAACAACTGGTGCTGGTTCAGTGATCACAAAGGACTCTAAAGATAATTCATTAGCAATCTCAAGAACTAAGCAAGTAAATATAGAGAATTGGAAAAAGAAGAAATCCTGATCTAGTTAATTAATTCAATAATTTTTTCAAGTTGCCAAAATCTGCTTCCTTTTATAAGAATAGAATCGCCTTTTTTTGTAGATTTGTTTATCTCTTGAGGTACATCTTTGATATTATTTAAAACTATGAATTTTTTCTTATCTTTTAGAAAATTGGTGTAATTTTTTTCATTTTCTTTATCGCAAATAAATAAACACTTTTCTATATCTGAATTATTTATTAAGTTGAATATTTCTTTGTGATATTTTTCAGATTCTTTACCCAATTCCTGCATGCTTCCAAATATGAAAAATTTATTTCTCGGTTTTTCAAGGAGGTTTTTAATACATGCTTTTACTGACTCTGGCGAAGCATTATATGATTCATCATATATTGTTGTTTTTACTGATTTAAGAATTTTATTCCTTCCAACTAAACTTACAAAATCAAATTTATTAGAACTTGCAAAATCAATGCCTAGCTCTTTAGCAACTGCATAAGCAAATAAGAAATTAGAAGCATTGTGAAACCCCTCAAATGAAATTTCAAAGGTATTTTCTTCAATTAAAATTGTTTTATTTGAAGGATTATAAAATCCTCGCAAATTATCATCCTTCTTAATACTTTCCTTTTGATTTGCTATATCTAATAGTCTTACTTTTATCACTCTACCTTTCCAATTTTCTTTTAAAGTTTTTTCTAGGAATAGATCATTTGCTGGAATTATTACAACTCCTTCTGGATTTAAGAACTTACCAATTTCACACTTTGCATGAGTAATATTTTCTTTTGAACCTAACAATCCAATATGAGCTGTGCCAATGTTAGTAATGACTGCAATATCTGGTTCACTATATTTGGATAAATTCTCGATCTGTCCAAGACCTCTCATCCCCATCTCAAGAACTAAAACTTTATCTTCTATATCTGTATCAAGAATAGTAAGACCAACTCCAATCTCATTATTGAAATTTGCATGAGATAATTTAATTCTTCCAAATTTATTTAAAACTCCACCAATCATTTCTTTTGTAGTTGTTTTACCTACTGAGCCAGTTATTGCGACAACAGGAATTTTTAATTTTTTTCTTTTTAGCAATGCTAATTTTTGAAATGCCTCTGTTGTGTCATTTACAACCCAATAAGGAAAATTACTAGGAAGTAATTTCTGCATCCCTTTTTTAATTACGACAGATTTAACTCCTTTATTTAAAACCTCTGAAAGAAAACTATGTCCATCAAAATTTTTACCCTTGATGGCTATAAAAAGATCATTTTTTAATAAAGTTCTACTATCAATACTTATATTTTTAAAATTTAAAAAATCTCTTTTCCCCTCGCTCAGATTTTTAATATCCCCCAAAACATTGTTTATTTCTGATAAAGAGAATTCCATTAAAAAATTAAGTCATACTTTTTTTAAAGATGGATCAGCTGATTGTCCGTAAGAAAATTTTTCAACTTCAGCAACATCTGGTGATGGTTCTTTTATTCCGCAAACATCCTTATACATGACTTCGTATTCACGAGCTGATCTTTGCCAACTAAACTCTTGGCTCATGGCTCTTTTTTGCAGTAATTCCCAACTATCTTTATGCCTAAAGGCTTCCCATGACCTTACTAAAGATGTATAGAAATCTATAGGTTCAAAGCGATCGAAGCAAAAACCTGTGCCAATATTATTTTCTGGGTCATGAGGTAAAACTGTATCAACCAAACCTCCAACTCGCCTTACTATTGGAATAGAGCCATATCTCATAGCGAGGAGTTGACTAATCCCACAAGGTTCAAATCTACTTGGCATTAAGAATGCATCTGAGCCACCATAGATAAGTCTTGATAAAGAATCATCATAGGTAAGAAATACTGAGAATCTTCCTGGGTAATCTAATGCCAGTTGCCATAATCCTGACTCTAAATATCTATCTCCAGTACCTAAAACAGCAATTTGAGAATCTGTATAGGCTAATAGTCTTCTTGAAACTTGTAAAAGTAAGTCAACCCCTTTCTGATCAACTAACCTACTGACCATTCCTAAAAGATATTTTTTAGAATTAACTTCAAGACCCATTTCTCTCTGCAGAATTTTTTTATTTTCTAGCCTATTTTCTAAATTCTTAATACTGAATTTTGCTGGTAAAACTGGATCTTTGGCTGGATTCCATTCATCAAGATCTATGCCATTAAGAATTCCCCTTAATTTACCTGAAATGTAATTAAGTAATCCTTCGAGGCTTTCCCCGTATTCATGGGTTTTAATCTCATCTGCATAAGTCGGCGAAACGGCATTGACCCTATCTGCATACAACATTGCTGCAGCCATTGTGTGGTCTCCATGCATATACCAAGGACACCAAGTCATTTTTTCAAGTTTCCACCTCCAAGGGCCTTGGTATTTTAAATTATGAATCGTGAAGACAGTACTAATTTCGGGATCCTGATGCATCCAAACAGGAATCATTCCAGTGTGCCAATCATGACAATGGAGAACTTGAGGTTTCCAACAATTCCAGGCAAATTCTGCAGTAGCACTAGCAAAAAATGTAAAACGCCAGTCCTCATTTTCGCCTCCGTATATTTGTTCAGAGTCAAATGTTGGATGACCCACTAGGTAAATCACATAACTATGAATGGGATGTTTTGCTTCATATACGGCGAAATCAGTTCCCATTGTATTTGCTCTAAAGACTGGTTCATTCGACACCTCTAAAAGACTCCACAATTTCCCATAGCCTGGAATTATTACCCTGACATCGTGACCAAGTTTTATCAAAGATGGAGGTAAAGAACCAACCACATCTCCCATACCTCCAACTTTGATCATTGGAGCACATTCGGCAGCGGCAAGAAGAATTCTCATTGATAATTATTTAATAAAGTTCTTTTGAAAAATAAATTAGGGTGTCCACTTGTAGTCAGAGAAGTCTGGGGGACGCTTTTTAAGAAAGGCATCTCTACCTTCTTGTGCTTCTTCAGTGGAATAAAATAATTGAGTTGTGTATCCAGATAATTCTTGAATACCTGCAATCCCATCATTCTCAGCATTGAATGAAGCTTTGAGAATACGAATAGCAGTTGGACTATTTCGTAATATCTCTCTTGCCCAGATTACACCCTCAGCTTCTAATTCTTCAATCTTTGTAATTGCATTTATCAACCCCATCTCTAGTGCTTCCTCAGAATTATATTTTCTACATAAAAACCAAATTTCTTTTGCTTTTCTTTGACCGACAAGTCGTGCCAAATAACTAGATCCAAATCCCGCATCAAAACTACCAACTCTGGGACCTGTTTGACCAAATATTGCATTTTCAGAGGCGATACTTAGATCACAAATTAAATGAAGTACCTGGCCTCCTCCAATTGCGAAACCAGGAACTAAGGCAATAACCACTTTAGGCAAACTTCTTATTAATCTTTGAAGTTCAAGTACATTTAATCTCTGCTTCCCTTCATCATTTTTATATCCATTTTCACCTCTTACGCTCTGATCACCTCCAGAGCAAAAAGAATAAATACCTTTCTTGTCAGGTCCCGCACCTGTAAAGAGGACTACGCCAATAGTCTCATCATTTCTTACAATATTAAATGCATTGATAAGTTCATCTACAGTTTGTGGCCTAAATGCATTTCTTTTTTCAGGCCGATTAATTGCAATTCTCGCAATTCCCTCATCAGATTTATGAAACAATATATCCTCATAAGATTTGCATTCTGACCAATTTAAATTTGTTTTACCAGGTAATACTTTCATGAATCCTAATTATTCAAAGATAGAAATAATAAATTTAACTGCCAATTATTTTTTCTAGCAGGGAATTTTTTTCACAAATTTCATTTTGTGGATCAATATCAACTTTAATTATTGCAGATTTACCGATAGAAATGCTCCAATCGAATGCCTCTCGTAATTTTTTAAAATTTGCCACACTTCTAAATTTTACTTGATAGCCCTCGGCAAGTTTCGGCCAGTTTATTTCTTTAGGCATAAGAAATAGTTTTTTTAATTCATCTTCTTTTAAATTTTTTTTATAAATACGATTAAATATGTTTCCTCCATAATTATTTATTAGGAGAATTGTTAAATTCATGTCGATTGAGTTTTCAATAAGCCAGCCGTTTATATCATGAAGAAAAGCTAAATCTCCTGTCACGAGAAGTAGAGGATTTTTAATTCTAGAAATTCCTAATGCAAGTGATAAAGTTCCGTCTATGCCAGAGGCTCCTCTAAAGCTAAAACAATTTCTTGTTAAAGTACCATTTTCAGAAAATGTAAGCCAATCTCTGATCGGGCTACTCGCTGAAAGCATTATTGGATTGTCAGCTGGCCAAAATTTTGGAACAAGATTTGCGAGCTGATACTCAGTAATTTGATTCTCATAAGTAATATTCTCCTTTAAAATTTCTTTAACATGCTTGCCTTCCTCTATTAGATCTAGGGCTAACGGAGTAAGAGACTTTTTATTTTTTTCGTTAATCGATAACTCTTCTTTTAATAGAGAAGTAAAATTTGATAACCCAAAATCATATTCAAATGATTTTTTTATAGGGTCCAGTTTTCTATGGTTTTTTTCCTTTATAAGAATTTGTATCCCTTGGAAGTTTATTAAAAACTTCTCCAAATCATTTGAGGATGACATAGGACCAAGCCTTAAAAGTTGATAACAATTTATTAAATTCTTATTTTTCCTTAAGACTAATTCCCAATTTACAACTAACCCTCTCAAATCAGAATAAACGCCTGAAACAGGATCAGCAAATACTGGCCAACCAGTAATTTCTTGTAATTGTCCTAAAGACTTATTAAAAGAAGGCAAGTCATTTATGGAACCTTGATAGGGACCTACCAAAATAATGCCAGATTCATCTAAATTTAAACTTTTTGAAATTTCTAAGAATTTCTTTTTATCAGACTTTATGTCAACTTCCTGAAAGACATATTTTTTGTTTAAATAAATTCTCTCAAAAACCTCTAAAACATTTTTTTTATTTAAGAATGAAATATCTAAAGGCTTATCAATAGGAACATTTAAATGTATAGGTCCAGGAAAAGTTGACATTTGTTTCTCAGAAATTCTCACTAAATTAAAGATTTCATTTTCTTCTGTTTCATGGATTCCATTAAGATTTGTACTTAAAACTTTTCTGCAGACTGAACTCAAAAAATCTTCTTGATTTACTGTTTGATTAGCTCCACAATTTTTTAATCTTAAGGGTCTATCAGCGGTAAGAAATATAATGCCTTTACAAGATCTGTCTGCCTCAACTGCTGCTGGCAATAAGTTACTTACCGCAGTTCCAGAAGTGGTAATAACTAAAGAAAGATGACCTGATGCAGCAGATATCCCAAGAGAGTGGAATCCTGCAGATCTCTCATCTATTGAATTAAAAATATTTACCAGTCCTAGTTTATTTAATTCTCCAGCCGCTATTGCTAAAGGTGCTGATCTACTACCAGGACATAGTATTAAATTTCTAACTCCTATTTTTATAAGAAGATTTAAAAGTTGTAAACTTCTAAGAAAATTTTTGCATTCAATAGATGATGTCATAATTTATATAAATGCTTTGGGATTTTTCTTATAACTGAATTAAATAAAACATGTCTACAACTCAAGAAAAAAGAAATTCAATATTAAAGGATTTAAAAAATCTTTTAATCTGGATATCTATTGCTTTAATTATACGATGGCAGGTTATAGAGCCAAGATGGATCCCATCTGGTTCGATGCTTCCAACTCTACAAATACAAGATAAAATTCTTGTTGAGAAATTAACCCCTAAAATAACATCCAAATCAAATCTTTCAAAATTAAAAAATAAAATAGTTGTTTTTAATGCACCTGAACCATTAATTAATGCTGGTTACGAAGCTGAAACTGCACTTATAAAAAGAGTAATTGGAATACCTGGAGACAAGGTAGAAGTAAGAGACGGGAACCTTTACTTAAATGATATCGCTCAGAATAATTACATTTTTGATAAAAATATCAATTATTCAACTGGGCCTTTTATTGTCCCAGAAGAGTCATTATGGGTGATGGGTGATAATAGAAATAACAGTATGGACTCTCATATTTGGGGATTTTTACCCTATGAAAAAGTTATTGGTAAAGCTATTTTTAGATATTGGCCGTTTAATAAAATTGGACCTATTCGGTTCCCTGACCTTAATAATTTGAATTAATGGGTACTTGATGTTGTAGGGTTTTTATATCTTGAAGCTTTAGAAATGTTTAATCCAGAATTTCTTGCTACTGAAAATAATGATCCAAACGATGAGAATGATTTAATCCAATATTTACAAAAACAATCTCCAGAAGTTTTGCAAAGAGTAGCAAAATCAGCCAGTGAAGATATTCAAGAAATTATTAGACATAATGTTCAAGGTCTTCTTGGAATGCTTCCTTCAGATCAATTTGATGTAAAAATAACATCTTCAAAAGACAACATTGCTAATTTATTATCTTCTGCAATGATGACAGGATATTTCTTAAGACAAATGGAGCAAAGAAAAGAGTTGGAACAAACTCTTAAAAATGATGAAAACATGTCTATAGAAGAATAATAGTTTTTAAAGATTTACTTCTTCAGGAATTATTCCTAATTCAAGCAACTTTTTATATAAACCCATCAAGAATTTATTATCCTCAGGAAGTTTGTCCCACTTTTGGGAATTAATTTCATTAATTAATTTCTGACAATCTTCCGTTGTAAATTTAATAGGCGCTGTAAAATGAGCTGGGATTAAATATTCCATATCTTCAAGAGACTTCATATTTTCTAACCACTTAAGTAAAACTTCTTTTGAACGCGGGAAAATTAATTTTTGTAAAACTGGTGCAATTTGAATCTTAGGAGTATCTTTACCCATTATTTCATCAAGAGAGGATTCCCAATCTTCTTCCCATAAAAAGGGATAAATACCGAAATGAGATCTCCAATTTCTAAGATCTTTTTTGAATGAATACTTAAATATTTTTTTTAAAGGTGGAATATTTAATTTACCTGGTTTCAAAAAAGACGAAAATAAGACTAACCTTTTCCATCCTTTTTTTCTTTGTTCTATAGAGTCAATTAAAGGTTCATCTCCTCTCTCTCTAGAATGAAAAAGAAGTGGAGTTGGATCAAAATTAAAAATTTCTGGTGGCATGGAGTCTATTCCAACTATTGCGTCAGTTACATGAAGAGTTTTCGTAGGATAATGGAAACAGCTTATCTCCTGATATCTTCCAAGTCCTAAATTCAGTGGACCTAATGAAGACCATTTAAAGGAGTTTTTATGTGGAGTGCCTTCCTCAAACAGTATTCTTGATCTTTTTGATGGAATTCCTAAAAAATCTAGTGGTAGATTTATGGGGAAACTCCATTGGCCAGGACAAAGCCAAATTTCTGCATCTTTAAAAATTCTTGAAAGAGCTGGCAGTCCGATTTTATGTTCTAGTCCAGAGGCACTCGGTAAAATTATTGTTTTTACGTTGCCGTGAATAGCAATTAGCTTTTCTAACTCATTTATTAATTCTTTTGTCGGAGGCAGTGGATTTATTAGCATCAATCCATTATCAACCTTTATTACCGTCATTCTTATTGGAACCGCAACATAATAAAGTCCCTGTATTTGTTCCAAGGACCATATTTGATCAGGAATTAATTCTCTTAAAATTGTCTTCTTTTTTCCATAAGGATATAAGGGGAATAATGGCCACCAATTCCACTTTTTATTTAAAGTTTCTTCCACCGCTATCATTTATACCCAGCAAATAATTTCTTTAACTTAAATATTCCATATCTTGGAGCGAATAAAAAAGCAAATAAAAAAATAAAAGTTTGTGCCAATACAATTGATCCACCTGTTTCAAGATCAAACCAAAAACTAACATAGATTCCTATAAGGCTTGAGATAATTGCACTTAATACTGAAATTACTGTCATATTATCAAACTTATCAGTAAGTAAATATGCTGTAGCCCCTGGTGTAATCAACATTGCAACTACCAAAATAATTCCAACAGACTGCAATCCAACTACAGCTGCCAAAGATAAGCATGTGAGGAGTAAATAATGAAGAAAAAACACATTAATCCCAACTGTTTTTGCATGCCTAGGATCAAAACAATAAAGCATTAAATCTTTTCTAAAAATTGATAAAAGGATTACTACCAATAAACAAATGAATACAGTTTGTTTTACATCTGAAAGTGATATTCCTAATGGACTACCAAAAAGAATTGAGTGCAGATCAATATTACTTTTAATCTTAGAAACCAATACGATTCCAAGAGCAAAAAATCCAGTAAATACTAACCCAATAACAGTATCTTCCTTTACTCTAGATTTCTGCTTAATAAACCCTATCAATGCTACAGACCCAACTCCGAAAATAAATGCCCCTAATGAGAAAGGAAGACCTAATGCATAAGCAACTACAACACCAGGCATTACTGAATGTGATACTGCATCTCCCATTAAAGCCCATCCTTTAAGAGTTAAATAACTTGACAGGAAACCACAAACAGCTGCAACTAGTGAACTCATAAGAAGTGCTTTTCTCATAAATTCATGAGTTAAAGGATCTGTTATGAATGAATCTAAAGTTAAAAAAGAACAGAGCTCCATATAATTTAAAATTTAGGATTCAGGTCCAAACAAGAAATCAGGTGAGATCCCCCCAAAAGTGGTTGTAATATTTTCAGGGGTAAACACTTCAGAGGTCTCTCCGTAAGCTACAACAGTTTTATTTATTAAAAGAACCAAATCACAAAATTCACGGACATGAATCATATCGTGAGTTGATAATAATATAGTCTTCCCCTCATTTTTAAATTGAATAAATAATTCCGAGATAAGTTTCTCAGTTCTTATATCAACACCTGAAAAAGGCTCATCAAGAAGTAATATTGAAGCTCTTTGCGCAATTGCTCTAGCTAAAAAAGTTCGTTTTCTCTGACCTCCAGATAAGTTTCCAATAGGTGTAGATAAATGATCAGTAAGATCAACTCTCTCAATAGCATCTTTAACCGCCTGAACATCAGACTCTCTAGGACACCTAAAAATATTCATAGAACCATATCTTCCCATCATCACTACATCCCAAACACTTATTGGAAATTGACTATCAATTCCCTCATTTTGAGGAACATAAGCAATTGTCTGATCTTTTTGAGCAGATCTTACAGACTCTCCATTTATTCTAATCTTTCCCTTTGAAATATTTACAAAGCCAGTTAAAGCATTAAAAAAAGTTGTCTTACCAGCCCCGTTCATCCCTACTAACCCACAAATCTGGCCAGGTTTCAATCTTAGATTGGCATCATACAAAGCCACCTTACCGTTGTAATCTACGCAAATATTCTCTGCCTCAATCCTAAAGTTTTGATAATTGATTGTTTCCATAATTTAAAAAAGCCCTTTTTTTATCAATTCCAAATTATGCTCAAGCATTTTTATATAGGAACTAGCAGGCCCACTATCATCAGATAATGAATCAACAAAAAGATTTCCTCCAAAATTAGCCCCAGTTTCGTTTGCAACTACCATTTGAGATTCATTACTTACAGTACTTTCGCAAAATACAGATGAAACATTTTTTTCTTTAACTAGTGAGATTGTTCTTGCCATTCTTTTGGGAGTAATTTGACTCTCAGCATTAACTGGCCATAAATAAACTTCCTCTAATCCATAATCATTTGTTAGATACGAAAAAGCACCCTCACAACTTACTAGATACCTACTGTCTTTATTTAAGTTATTAATAAAAAGTGAGAATTCTTTATCTATTTTAGAAAGTTTATCTTTATAAATTTTTCCATTCTCTTCAAATAATGTTCTTTTAGATGGCCTCAATTCTGATAAAGAATCCACAAGAATATCTACGTATAGGATCCCCCTTTTTGGAGAAATCCAGGCATGAGGATTGGGTTTCCCCTTATAAAAATCTTCACTGATAAAAATAGGATCCAAATCTTCCGCGACAGTAATTCTTTTAACTTTTAAATTAGACACAAATTTTTCAGCCCATAATTCAAATCCAAATCCATTATCAATAAAAACAAAAGCATTAGAGGCATTTACCAAATCGCTTGGAGTTGGTTGGTAGCCATGAACTTCAACTCCAGGTTTCGTTATTGATCTAACAATAAAATCATCTTTAGCGACATTGCTAATTATATCCGCCAAAACAGTGAAACTTGCCAGTATTACTTCTTTAGTTTCATTTTTATTTGATATTCTCTTACATGAGCCTGAAGCAATAGAAAGCAGAAGTATCAAACTTAAAAAAAGAATATTTTTTTTCATATTTAACATTCATCCCAAGATTATGAATTAAAAGATAGTTTCATTAGTGGTTTTCTAAGATCAGAAATAAATCCTTGCCAATTTATTTTTTCTTTTTCAAAAGCTTCTTCAACAATTTTCTCAGAATTTTTCTTTATAAAATCCAAATCAGGTTCTTCTACTCCTTTTGTTATTGCCATAAAATCAGCCAAAGAACTTGATACTACTCTTGTTAAATAAGCAGCACTGACAGCCTGAAATGTTCCAGAGAAAAGCCAATTTGGGCCATGCAATTTTGTTATGCCAATTAGAGTCTGTCCACTCCATTCAATAACTCCCTGAGCAATTGCAGTCTTTAAAATCTCTTTGGATACTTTATCTAAAATTTCAGGAGACCAATTACATCCCCATATAGACTTAATTTCTTTAATCATTAAAGAATTTAATACTGTCATTGCCATAACATCAATTGACGGGATAGGAGATAAGAAAACCGTTGTTGCGACAAGAATTTGATTTTTTCTTTGTATAGTTTTTAAATGCATTCTTCTTATACCTTCAATTTCAGATTGCCAGGCAGCATGAAGTTCTTTCAAGAGTCTTTTTTTTGTATTTTCAATATTTTTAGATGAACTTATGAAAAACTTCCTTAAAGAAAAAGGTATATTTGTTATTTCACTCTTATTCACATCAAAAGTAATAATTTTGTTTATAAAGTCACTTGAAATTTGAGACTTTAGGTCTTCTATCTGATTTTTGGCTTCTATTTTGTTGGAAGTTAAAGCCACCAACCAGATTGGCATATTTTTAGGAAACTTTTCCAGCCACAAAAAATCATTTGCCGACAAAGGCAAGTTTATAAAATACAAGATTGCATCACTCTTCAAAGCTTCTTCTGGAATAACTTGAGAAGAATTGTATTTAGGCAGTTTTTTGTATAAATCAAAGTCAAATTTATCTGTTTTGAAAAGTAATTTCAAAACAGATTGAAAACTTTGATAATCTTTTTGTCCAATGCAACTTATTTTTTCTTTTTCACATCTTTTAAGAACAGATTCAAGTGTTTTTTGTCTTTTTGAATTCTGTTTTTCTAATTCATTTGTTGCTTCAAGTTCTTCAAAAAATTTTAAATCTTCATTACATAGATTTATCCAACCATTTAAATTATTTGGCTCATTAAATTTAGGTTTATCATTCTTCAAGTAAAAATATCCCCCCAAACACAACGCAAAAAATCCTATTGAGCCTCCTGCAAAATGAATTAAGTCACTGACAAACCATTCCCCAAAACCTAACAATAAAAAAATAATAAAAAGATTTTTTTTTGGAAACTTTATGAAATCCTTTAACAGGTTGTCTTTACTAATATCAAACACAATACTTTATTTTTCTAATTTTATTTTAATGCAAGTTGTGAATGAGAAAAGCAAAATTTCATAAGTCGTTAATCAAAAGATAAAAATTTAAGCCTTTTAAAAAGACTTATTGCATAACAAGATGCTAAGTTAATAGACTATTTAAATAACTTAAGAAACATTAAGATGACTAATTCAAATTTCAGCAATAATCCTGGACAAGAAAATTACAGAGGTCGTTCTAACAATGAAAGATCTAATTTCAGAGATAGATCGGGCGGCAGAAGAGATGGAGGAGGATTCCGCATAAGATTGAGTGATAACGAAATGAAAGCTGTTAAATCAATACAAGAGAGCTTTCAATTAAGATCTACCGTTGCAGTTCTGGGTTTCTCTGTTAGAACACTTAGCGATATGATCAAAGATGAAAAATTGATTGAATCAATCAAAGAATATGCAAAAAATAATAAAAACTCTTCTCCGAGTAGACAATCACAAAATTCTTATGAAGAAAAGACAAAAACAGCACCTGACCCTTTTGCAAGACCTGTAAAAAGTACATCAAATGAAGAGATCCAATCTAGCGAAGTAGAAGAGGATGGCAAATAAAAAAAGAATTCTTTCAGGAGTTCAACCAACTGGTGATTTACATATTGGGAATTGGCTTGGGGCCATAAATAATTGGGTTACACTTCAAGAGCAATATGAAACATTTCTATGTGTAGTTGATTTGCACGCAATAACAACCTCATATAATCCCCAAGAATTATCTAAAAACACTATCTCTACTGCGGCTTTGTACGTCGCTTGTGGGATAGATCCCGATATATGCTCAATTTTTGTCCAAAGTCAGATTTCAGCGCATTCAGAACTTTGTTGGATATTAAATTGCATGACCCCAATAAATTGGATGGAAAGAATGATTCAATTCAAAGAAAAATCCATACAACAAGGTAATAATGTATCTATTGGATTATTTGATTATCCAATACTTATGGCTGCAGACATCCTTCTATATGATGCTGACTTCGTACCAGTAGGTGAAGATCAAAAACAACATCTTGAACTTGCGAGAGATATTGCACAACAGAGAATTAATGCCAGATTTAGTAAAGATAAAAATATTTTAAAGATCCCTCAACCAATCATCATGAAGAATGGTTCAAAAATAATGAGTTTAATTGATGGTTCAAAAAAAATGAGCAAAAGTGATCCTAATGAGGGCAGTCGTATCAACTTATTAGATCCTCCTGAAATAATCACAAAAAAAATTAAAAGAGCAAAAAGTGACAGTTCTATTGGAATTGAATTTAACAACCCTGATAGACCAGAATCTAAAAATCTTTTGATGATTTATTCAATATTAT
>CACBVE010000019.1 GCA_902542595.1 uncultured Prochlorococcus sp. | reverse complement strand
CACCAATTTTGTGGCAATATGGCTTAAAAGAATATCAAAAAGATAGATTAGTTTTATTTTTAGATCCAAGTAGAGATCCATTAGGTGGCGGATATCATTTGATACAGAGTAAAATTGCAATTGGTTCTGGAGGATTATTTGGGACTGGTTTGCTACAAGGTAAGCTGACTAATTTGCAATTTATACCTGAACAACATACTGATTTTATATTCAGTGCTTTAGGGGAAGAATTAGGTTTTGTGGGTTGCGCTATAGTTTTATTTTTTTTCTTTTTTTTGATTAAAAAACTTATTAATACTGCAACAATTGCTAGGACTAACTTTGAATCTCTAATTGTTATTGGAATAGCCTCAACTTTTTTATTTCAAATAATTATTAACTTATTTATGACTATTGGATTAGGACCAGTTACTGGTATTCCCCTTCCTTTTATGAGCTATGGTCGAACGTCATTGGTGACTAATTTTATATCTATTGGATTTGTTTTATCTATATTAAAACGTTCTAGATCACTAAGAAATTGATGAAATCACAAATAACAATTAAACAAATTCAAGAGCTTTTGATTAAAGGAGTTAAAACCATATATGTGGATGATGATACATCCAGAAGAATGTGGTGGGCTTCTTTAGAAGTTATTCAAAAAGATTTCCTTTCTCAGAATTATAAACAGGGGGGGATATGGGTTGCCTCCCCTTTGCCAGCTTTTAATGATAAAAAATTTTTAAATCAACTTAATGGATGGCTTTGGTCCCCTGAGGGGTTTCCATATTTTCAAAATGAGAATGCAGGTTTTTTACCAGTCAATAATTCAGAAAAGATAAATAAAGATTTCGATTTAGTAAGTAATTATAAAGTCTTAAATCTTTGTCAAGAAGATGGCTATGAACCTTTTTTGATGATAATCACTCCAAATTTTCAATGCGTATTATCAATTGTAGGAGAAAAAGATAAGAAAATTCTATTAATGAAGTGTGATGAAGAGAGCCTTAAACTTTCAATTGAATTAATGCATGCAAAATTAAATCAAGAAAATTATGAGGAGGGAGTAAAATTTCGTAATGTAATTAATAATTTAGGTAATCTTAATATTAATAATCAATTTGAAAAATTATTTTGGCCAATATTATCGGCAAAATTAGCAAATATTACACCAAACCATAATATACAGAATTTTGTGAAAAATGATGAAAAAAATGTGCAAATAACTGAAGCAAAATTATTACGTGCAATTTCTCATGAAGTAAGAACTCCTTTGGCAACAATAAGAACCTTAATAAGTTCTACTTTAAAAAAATATACAATGGATGAATCAATGAGAAATCGTTTAATCCAAATAGATAATGAATGTAATGAACAAATTGATAGGTTTGGTTTAATCTTTAATGCAGCAGAATTAGTTGGTAATGAGATGCCATCTTTGAATAACTTGGCGAAAATTAATTTAGCTGAAATTTTTAAAAAGCTTGCTCCTTTATGGAATAAACAATTAAACCGACGTGGTATTTCTTTGAAGATAGATATCCCCAAACAACTTCCACAAATTTTGAGCGATTCTGAAAAATTAGAATTAATGTTAAGAGGATTAATTGATAAAAATACTAGAGGATTAAAAGAAGGGAGTACATTAATTTTAGAATTAAGACCAGCTGGTCAAAAACTCAAACTTCAACTCAAAGTACAAAAATTAGATAACAATCAAAAAGAAATTCTAAAAAAAGATAACGGTTCTGATATTGGTCCTGTTTTAAATTGGAACCCTCAAACTGGAAGTTTACAACTAAGTCAAAATGCCACTCAAAAGTTGTTAGCTAGTTTAGGAGGGCATGTAACACAAAGACGAGATACAGGTTTGACAGTATTTTTTCCGATTTCAGATTCAAAATAAAACGAGAAACAAGTTTTCGATATATTAAATAATGTAGAAAATTTCCTATTAATTTTGAATTTTGCAAAATATGAATGCTAATTTCTTATTAGAAATAACTCAAAATCTAGGATGACTGAAACTTTAGTTGGTCAATTTCCAAAGCATATAGGAAGTACTGGGGGTTTATTAAACTCAGCAGAAACCGAAGAAAAATATGCAATTGTATGGAAAAGTTCTAAGGAACAAGCATTTGAATTGCCCACCGGTGGAGCGGCTATAATGCATGAAGGTGATAATTTAATGTACTTTGCAAGAAAAGAACAATGTCTTGCATTAGGGACACAATTAAGAGCCTTCAAACCAAGAATTGAAGATTTTAAAATCTATCGAATTTTCCCAGGTGGAGATATTGAATTTTTACACCCCAAAGATGGTGTTTTCTCTGAAAAAGTAAATGAAGGCAGAGAGAAAGTTGGTCATAATCCTAGAAGAATAGGTGAGAATCCTAATCCAGCTGGTTTGAAATTTACAACTAAGAATACTTTTGATTAACTTTCTTAAAGTTGATATAAAAGAAGAAAATAATTATAATTTGGTCTGACATTATTAATATGATCAGCTCACAAAAAGATAGTTTTTTTAAGGCTTACAAAGAAGGTAAAAATTTTATACCTATCGTTGAAACTTGGCCAGCAGATTTAGAAACTCCATTATCGACTTGGTTAAAATTATCTTCAAAAGATTCCCATGGTGTTTTTCTTGAATCTGTTGAAGGTGGGGAGAATTTGGGTAGGTGGAGTATTGTTGCTACTAAACCTCTTTGGGAAGCTGTTTGTAATGGAGAAGAAATTGTTAAGACTTGGAATAATGGCAAAACTGAAACACATAAAGGTGATCCTTTTGATATTTTGAGAAAATGGACAAACGAATACAAGTCAACCATGCTTGATGACTTGCCATCAATTGGACAGTTATATGGCTCTTGGGGTTATGAATTAATAAATCGAATAGAACCAAGTGTTCCAATAAATGAAACACTAGAAAACAATATCCCTTATGGTTCCTGGATGTTTTTTGATCAGTTAATTATTTTTGATCAAATAAAAAGATGTATTACTGCAGTGGTTTATGCAGATACAACTTCTTCAAAAGAGTGCGCAATTGAAGAGTTGTTTCTAAACTCAATTTCTAAAATCAAGAAAACTAGAAATTTAATGAGAGTTCCTCTAAAAGAAAATGAGTTTTTAGATTGGAATGAAAATGAAAATTTGAATTTAGATCTAGAAAGTAATTGGGAGAAAAAAGATTTTGAGGATGCAGTTCTCTCTGCAAAAGAATACATAAGAAAGGGAGATATCTTCCAAATAGTTATTAGTCAGAGATTCCAAACTCAAGTCAATAATGATCCCTTTAATTTATATAGAAGTTTGAGGATGGTTAATCCATCTCCATACATGTCATTTTTTGATTTTGGCTCATGGTATCTGATAGGTTCAAGTCCTGAAGTAATGGTTAAAGCAGAAAAAAATAAAAATAGTCAGATTGTTGCAAGCTTAAGGCCAATAGCTGGCACTAGACCTAGAGGTATTGATAATCAGCAAGACTTGGAATTAGAAAAGGAATTATTAAAAGATCCAAAAGAGAGAGCTGAGCATGTAATGCTAATTGACCTCGGGAGGAATGATCTTGGAAGAGTTTGTGAAATTGGTACTGTCAAGGTCAAGGATTTAATGGTTATTGAGAAATATTCACATGTTATGCATATAGTCAGTCAAGTTGAGGGAATCTTGAAAAATAATGCTGATGTATGGGATTTGCTCAAAGCTTCCTTTCCCGCTGGGACAGTAACTGGTGCTCCAAAAATAAGAGCTATGCAATTGATTAAACATTTTGAAAAAGATGCTAGAGGACCTTATGCTGGTGTATACGGATCAATTGATATTAATGGCGCATTAAATACGGCAATTACAATAAGAACTATGATAGTTAAACCCTCAATAGATGGGAAATATGATGTTTCAGTGCAGGCAGGTGCTGGAATAGTTGCTGATTCTTATCCTGAAAATGAATATCAAGAGACAATAAATAAAGCAAAGGGGATACTAAAAGCATTAGCCTGTTTGGATAAATAAATGAGTCAAAATAATCTTTATAAGGGTTTTGAGGTGGAACTTTTTACAGGTTCTTTAAATTCTCATATTGGTGTTTCGGATGAAATTGAGAAAATATTTCCTGATTTTGTGAAAGAGCCAGATAACAGAAACGTTGAGTACATAACAACACCTGAAAAAGATTACGCTTCTTTATATGAGAAATTAATTATTCCAAGAAAAAAGTTAAGACGATGGCTAAACAAAAAGGAGTTAACAATCATTCCTTCTTCCACTCTTTGTTTTGAACATGATATTCAATTTCAAAGATCTGATATTAACAATCTTTATCATCAATTTATAGAAGATAATTATGGAACCGCCATAGCAACATCAAGTGTGCATATAAATGTAGGAATATATGATTTAGATAAGCTTTTTGCGGCTATTAGACTTATAAGATCTGAGGCTGCTTTATATCTATCCCTAAGTGCTAGTTCACCTTTTTTAAATAATGAAATTACGGAGAATCATTCTCAGAGATGGATTCAGTTTCCTAAAACACCAAAAAAGATTCCTTTTTTTATAGACCATAATTCATATATCGATTGGATTGAGGAAAATATCGCTAGTAAAAACATGCAAAATATTAGGCATTTTTGGTCTTCAATTCGACCAAATGGTCCCCAAAGACCTTTAATTCTTGATCGCTTGGAATTAAGAATTTGTGATTTTGTGCATGATATTAATTTGCTCTTGGGGATAACTGCTTTGCTAGAGTTGCGTATTTTAAATCTTTTTGAAAATATAAATACTTTAGATCCTTTAAATGCGAGTATTTTTTCTATTGATGAATTATCAGAAATATGTGATCTAAATGAAATTAATGCTGCTAAAGTTAGCCTAAATTCAGAGTTGATTCATTGGAAAGATGGTAAAAAAGTAATTTGTAGAGAATGGATTAAAAACTTATTATCAGATTTATCATCCACCGCTGAACAATTAAATATGCAACATCTTCTGATACCTATCTATAGAGTGCTTGAAGAAGGTAATCAATCTATGAAATGGATAAATCAATATGATGAAGGTCTCTCCATCGAGGAAATAATGAAAATTTCTATCGATGATATGATCAAGAATGAAGATGAGAGTTTTTGATTATTTAAATAAATATTTTATCTGAACATTTTCACTTGTGACATAATGATTATATGGAATCTTTTCAACAGATTAAAAATAATAACGTGGATTTGATTAGTAACAATGATCCACTAGATAAGAATCGTCTTTTAATAGAGGATCTATGGGAATCTGTGCTCAGAGAAGAATGCCCAAATGATCAAGCAGAAAGATTAATACAGCTCAAAGAACTTAGTTATTCAAAACAAATTGATGGTGATAGTTCACAAACTTTTAAAAATGAAATTGTTGATATTATAAATTCTATGGATTTAGCTGAATCCATTGCTGCAGCAAGGGCGTTTTCATTATATTTTCAACTAGTTAATATTTTGGAACAAAGAGTTGAGGAAGACAGATACATTCAAAGTTTTACTAATAAAAATGTTCAAAAATCACCCGATAATCTTGATCCTTTTGCTCCAGCATTGGCAAGGCAAAATGCACCTGTAACTTTTAGAGAATTATTTTATAGGCTTAGGAAATTGAATGTACCACCAGGAAAATTAGAGGCGTTATTGCAGGAAATGGATATTCGTTTAGTTTTTACTGCACATCCTACCGAGATTGTTAGACATACTATTAGACATAAGCAAACAAGAGTTGCAAATTTGTTAAAAAAAATACAGGTTCAGCAATTTTTAACAAAAGAAGAAAAAAATTCTTTAAAAACACAGCTTAAAGAGGAAGTAAGACTTTGGTGGAGAACAGATGAATTACACCAATTTAAACCTTCAGTTTTGGACGAAGTAGATTATGCTTTGCATTATTTTCAGCAAGTTTTATTTAATGCAATGCCTCAATTAAGAGGCAGAATCGCTGAAGCACTCACTGAAAACTATCCAGATGTTCAGATGCCCTCTGAATCTTTTTGCAACTTTGGTTCATGGGTAGGCTCCGATAGGGATGGTAATCCATCGGTTACTCCTGAAATAACATGGAGAACCGCATGCTATCAAAGGCAATTGATGTTGGAGAGATATATTATTGCAACATCTAATCTTAGAGATCAATTAAGTGTCTCAATGCAATGGAGCCAAGTTAGTTCTTCTCTATTAGAGTCATTAGAAACAGATAGGGTTAAGTTCCCGGAAATCTATGAAGCCAGGGCGACCAGATACAGATCAGAACCTTACAGATTGAAACTAAGTTATATTTTAGAGAAACTAAGGCTAACCCAAGAAAGGAATAATTTATTAGCCAATAGTGGGTGGAAATTTGACTTAGAAGGCGAAATGGATACTAAAAATATAGATAAAGTTGAAAACTTATATTACAAATCAGTAAGCGAGTTTACATATGATCTCGAACTAATCAAAAATAGCCTGATAAGTACAGATTTAACTTGCGAGGCAGTGAACACATTACTTACTCAGGTTCATATTTTTGGCTTTTCTCTAGCAAGTTTAGATATTCGTCAAGAGAGTACGAGGCATAGTGAAGCTATACAGGAGCTTACAAATTATCTTGAATTACCTTTGCTTTACGATCAAATGTCTGAGGAAGAAAAAATTAAATGGCTTATAGCTGAATTAAATACAAAAAGGCCTTTAATCCCATCGGATGTTAACTGGACAAAAACCACAGAAGAAACCTTTTCAGTTTTTAAAATGGTAAAGAGACTGCAGCAAGAATTTGGAAGTCGCATTTGTCATTCTTATGTAATCTCAATGAGTCATAGCGCATCTGATTTGCTTGAAGTTCTATTATTGGCAAAAGAAATGGGACTACTTGATCAGCATTCACAAAAGTCAAAATTATTAGTCGTTCCTCTTTTTGAAACTGTTGAAGACCTTAAAAGAGCACCAACAGTAATGGAAGAGTTGTTTAAATTAGATTTTTATAGATCACTTCTGCCAAAAGTTGGAGAATCTTTTAAACCTCTTCAAGAATTAATGCTTGGATATTCTGATAGTAATAAAGACTCAGGTTTTGTTTCTAGTAATTGGGAAATTCATAGAGCCCAAATAGCTCTTCAAAATCTTGCAAGTAGAAATAACATATTGCTAAGACTTTTTCATGGAAGGGGCGGCTCCGTAGGTCGAGGAGGAGGACCAGCCTATCAAGCAATATTGGCTCAACCAAGTGGTACTCTAAAAGGACGAATAAAAATAACAGAACAAGGTGAAGTTTTAGCTTCAAAATATAGTCTTCCTGAACTAGCTTTGTATAATCTTGAAACTGTCACTACAGCAGTTATCCAAAATAGCTTGGTAAACAATAGACTTGACGCTACTCCAGAGTGGAATCAATTAATGTCTAGGTTGGCAGAAACATCAAGAACTCACTATAGAAAATTAGTGCATGAGAATCCTGATTTATTAAATTTTTTTCAAGAGGTCACACCAATAGAAGAAATAAGTAAATTACAGATATCTAGCCGGCCTGCAAGAAGAAAAAAGGGTGCAAAAGATTTGTCAAGTTTACGGGCAATTCCATGGGTATTTGGATGGACACAAAGTAGATTTCTATTGCCCAGTTGGTTCGGAGTAGGCACTGCATTATCATCTGAATTAAATTCAGACCCACAACAAATTGAATTATTAAGAGTTCTGCATCAAAGATGGCCATTTTTTAGAATGCTAATATCCAAAGTTGAAATGACATTATCTAAGGTGGATTTGGAAGTTGCTAGATATTATGTAGATACTCTCGGTAGTAAAGAAAATAAAGATTCTTTTGATGTTATTTTTGAAGTAATTTCTAAAGAATATAATCTTACAAAATCTTTAATTCTTGAAATTACTTGTAAAAATAAGCTCCTCGAATCTGATAGAGATTTGAAATCATCTGTAAGTTTAAGAAATAAGACAATCATTCCTTTGGGATTTTTGCAGGTTTCACTTTTAAGAAGACTTCGAGACCAAACAAGGCAACCACCTATTAGCGAATATCTTATTGATAAAGATGAATCTAAAAGAGCTTATAGTAGGAGTGAACTATTGAGGGGGGCGCTTTTAACTATTAATGGCATAGCAGCCGGCATGAGAAATACAGGATGAAAATTGCAATATTTTTCTAAAAAAAAACTTGTTCTCCCTGAAGGTTATATTGTTAACTCTTCTCAAAAACCCTTAGCTAAAGAAGTTAATAAACTTTTAGCGAATTGTGGTTGCGAGACATTTCCAGTAAAACTCCTTTCTGAGGCTATAGAGAAAAGTAATTTCTTTTTTACCATACAGAATGGATTAAAAAATAAATTATATGGATTTGTAAGGGTTACATCAGATAGGGGATTAAATGCAAATTTATGGAATTTAAGTGCAGCTCCAGGTAATAATCAACAACTTTATTATTCAATATTAATTCAAGTAACGCTTGAGAAAATAAATAGAGAAATGCCTGGATGCAGTATTTCCGTTCAGGCACCAGTATCTTCTTTTAAAAGTTTAGATGAAAATGGATTTATATTAGATCCTAATGGAATAAGAGTGATGGGATATAAACTTTAAAAGTCATCTTACGAGCATGGAGGGATTCGAACCCCCGACTCTCAGAACCGGAATCTGATGCTCTATCCAACTGAGCTACATGCCCTTTAATTTTTCAATTTCTTTAAAGAGAATCTAAATATTCTAAACTTAGCTAATTTAATTAATGAATGCACAAAAAAAATTTTTTTAAATAAGTTAAAAATTAAGAATTTTCGGAACCATAATAGTTTTGAAATTGACCTAAAAGAGCAGAGAATAATTGTTCTTGGTAGTAATGGTATTGGAAAATCAAATTTACTTGAATCGGTTGAATTTTTAAGCCAATTAAAATCAAATAGAGCTCTAAGTGATAAGGATTTAATAGAAAATAATAGTGACATGGCTGTAGTTACTGGACAAGTAGATTTTAAAGATGATTTAAAGTTGAATTTATTTAGAAAAGGACCTAAAAAAATTTATGTTAATGAATCAATCTTGAAAAAGCAGAGTGAAATAAAGAATTATATTCGGAGTGTATGTTTCTCTTCTAATGATATAGATATTGTTAAAAGTGAACCTAATTATCGAAGAATATGGATTGATAAAGTAGTATCTCAGCTTGAACCAGTATATCTTGACTTAATTAGTAGATTTAACAAGCTTTTAAAACAAAGAAGTCATTATTGGCGCTCAGAAAGCTTCCAAAAAAATCAATCCTCAGACATTGTTGATAGCTTTGATATTCAAATGTCAATAATAAGTACAAGAATTTTCAGGAGAAGAAGAAGGGCTTTATTAAGAATAAAACCATATGTTGAATATTGGCATAATCACTTAAGTAAATCTAAAGAGCAAATAGGTATAAATTATCTTTCAGGTATACAAAATATAAGTCTAGAAGGAGAAGAAGAAGATGTTATTAGTCAGAAAATTAGAGAACAACTATTAAATCAGCGTCCAATAGAAGCACTGACTGGCAAATGTCATTTTGGACCTCATCGTGATGATATTGAGTTTCTAATTAATGATATTTCAGTTAGAAAATATGGTTCATCGGGTCAACAAAGGACTTTTATACTAGCTTTAAAGATGGCTGAACTAGATTTATTAACTAAAACATTAAATGAACCTCCAATACTTATATTGGATGATGTCTTGGCGGAACTAGATATAACTAGGCAAAATTTGTTATTAAATTCTGTTGGCAAAGATTGCCAATGTTTTATAAGTGCGACACATTTAGACAAATTTAATAAGTCTTTCTCAAACTCTTCGCAAATGATCTATTTATGATGCTAAAAGTCATGATTTTTAGCTAATCTTAAATTTAAATAAATTACTTAAATGGAAATCTCAAAAGATAGGAAAATTTTAAGTTCTTTAAATGACGATCAAAAATTAAGTCATCAAAGTAAACACCTTCTACTGGAACTTTATAAATGTAATTACGACAAATTAAATGATGAATCCTTTTTGCGTTGTACTTTAAACAGAGCTTCAAAATTAGCAAAAGCAACAGTTCTGAATTTGATAAGTAATAAATTTGAACCTCAGGGGGTTACGGCAATTGCATTACTGGCTGAATCACATATTTCAATACATACTTGGCCTGAATCTTTTTATTCTGCAGTCGATATTTTTACATGTGGTCAAAATATGTTGCCAGAACTTGCTAGTCAATATCTAATTGAAGCTTTAAAAGCTGAAGAACATTCCTTGCGTGTCATTGAGCGCAATCCACCTGAAGAAGTGCTTCAACAGATGAGAACGGTTGTTTAACTTGCAACATTTATCTATTTAATTTTCCGCTTATTAGTCCTTCAAGATCTAAGCTTGTGCAATTAAATCCTAAATTAGAAAAATATTGAATTAATTCACCAATATCATATTTGTTAAAAAAATGCTTTAATTCATCTTTTGGTATTTCTATTCTTGCAGTTGAACCCTGGCACCTGACCCTAACATCTAATAAACCTCCTTTTTTGAGATATTCTTCGGCTTTCTCAACCATTTTTAGCCTCTCACTAGTTATTTCATGACCATAAGGAAATCTTGATGACAAACATGGTTGAGCAGGTTTATCCCACCAAGGAAAGCCTAATGCTCTTGATACATCTCTAATATCTTGCTTTGAGAATTTAAATTTTGCCAGGGGAGAGATAACTCCTGCTTGTTTTGCAGCTTCAATACCTGGTCTATAATCTTTAAGGTCATCTAAATTTACTCCATCTAAAACAATCTTATAATTAAGTTTTTTAGATAAAAAAGTTGTATGTTTGTGAAGCTCTTTTTTGCATGCAAAGCATCTATTTTCTGGATTTTTACTGTAATTTAATTCGTCTAATTCTGATGTTTTAATTTCTAAATGCTTTACTCCAATCCATTTTGCTTGACTTTTAGCTTCTTCACGCAGTGTTTTAGCTAACGCAGGAGAAATACCAGTTATCGCTATAGCTTTGCTACCTAATTGTTCGAATGCTAATGATGCAACCAATGTACTATCTACTCCCCCTGAATAAGCAATGCAGACACTCTCAAGATTTTTAATGTATCTTCTAATTGTATAAAGCTTTTCACTTTGTTCATCAGAGAGAATTTCTAGTTGATTGAACATGCTAATTACTTTAAAATTCTTATTACCTATGGATAGAATAAATTTATTATTAAATTTTTAATAATAATCTTTACTATATCTTAGATTAAATTTATTCACCTTGTTCAATTGACGAATAAAAGTAGAAATAGAGGAATTGGAATTGTTACGGCAAGTGACAGTCAAGAGAGATCAAAAGGTCAGTTGCATATTTATGATGGGGAAGGGAAGGGTAAAAGTCAGGCTGCTTTGGGTGTTGTGCTAAGGACAATAGGATTAGGAATATGTGAAAAAAGACAGTCAAGAGTATTGCTTTTGAGATTTTTAAAAGGTCCTGAGAGATCATATGATGAGGATTCTGCTATAGAGGCCTTACAAAGAGGATTCCCACACTTGATTGACCATGTAAGAACAGGAAGATCGGAATTCTTTACTGCAGATCAAGTAACAAAGTTTGATATTAGCGAGGCTGAGAGAGGTTGGAATATTGCTAGAGGAGCAATTGCAAGTTCTCTTTATTCTGTTGTTGTGCTAGATGAGCTTAATCCAGTGCTTGATTTAGGAATGCTGGATATCAAGGAAGTTGTTGATACTCTTCAAAATCGCCCCGATGGATTGGAAATAATTATCACTGGAAGGGCTGCCCCTCCTCATTTGGTAAGAATATCGCAACTCCATTCAGAAATGAGACCACGTGTGGTAGGAGACTTATCAAAAATAACCCAACGGAGTAGATTTAATGGTGGAATTGAGATTTATACGGGTGAGGGAAAAGGTAAATCTACAAGTGCACTTGGCAAGGCTCTTCAAGCTATTGGTAAAGGAATATCTCAAGATAAAAGTCATAGAGTTTTAATACTACAGTGGTTAAAAGGTGGAAATGGTTATACAGAAGATGCTGCTATAGAAGCTTTGAGAGAAAGCTATCCACATTTAGTAGATCATTTGCGCTCAGGTAGAGATGCGATTGTTTGGAGAGGTCAGCAACAACCAATTGATTACGTCGAAGCTGAAAGAGCATGGGAAATTGCTAAAGCTGCTATTTTAAGCGGTTTGTATAAAACCATTATATTGGATGAATTAAATCCAACTGTTGATTTAGAGCTACTACCTGTAGAATCAATACATCAAACGCTCTTAAAAAAACCAGCAGAAACTGAAGTCGTTATTACTGGGAGATGTAAAAATGAACCTTCATACTTTGAACTCGCCGATGTTTACTCTGAAATGGTCTGTCATAAGCATTATGCAAATGTTGGAGTTGATTTGAAAAGAGGTGTAGATTATTAAACTTTGAAAATGATTAATTTCATAATATTTTTTTTACCTTTTCAATGCCACCTTCGATAGATCTTGACTGAATTTTGAATTTAGACAAGATTCTTGAAGCTTTTTCAGAACGCTTCCCCGATTTACATATAGTGAAAACCTCTTTATTTAAGCTTTCTTTTTGAATAAATTTTAAGTCAGATTCTTGGTCTAAATGACTTAAGGGAATTGAGATAGATCCCTCTATCGCAGATGTAGAAAATTCTTCATTTTCCCTAACATCAATTAAAAGAATTTTGTTGGGTTTTGCTTTGTATAAACTATTAAAATCATTAGCATTAATACTGTTTATTGCATTATTTTTTTCACAATATTCGTCGCTATTGTAAAAGCCCTCAAACTGAGACAAATTTTTTATACCTTTATTTGACTGATCACTTTTTAGATGTAATTTTTTCATATTCATATTCAATAGATCAAAAATTAAAATCTTCCCATCTAAAATTTCACCTTTTTTCAAAATGATTTTGATAATTTCATTAACCTGAAGAATTCCTATTAAACCTGTTGAAACACCTACAACCCCGTATTCTGAACAACTTGGGGCAGCATTTTTTGAAGGTGATTCTGGAAGCAAGTCTCTTAAATTAGGACTATTTTTATATAAATTGAAAACACTCACTTGCCCTTCAAAGCCTTGTACACTTCCAAAGACTAGGGGTTTATTTAATATCAGGCATGAATCATTTATTAAATATCTTGTTCCAAAGTTATCCGAGCAATCACAAATAACATCAAACCCCTTTATTAATTCAAGAGCATTTTTAGGATTAATTCTCTCTGAAAAGGTTAATATTTCACAATTAGGATTGAATTTTTTAATTCTTTCCCGAGCAGAATCAATTTTAAGATTGCCAATAGTATTTGTTTCATGAATTATCTGTCTCTGGAGATTAGACTTTTCAACCTGATCGTTATCAACTATTCCAATTCTCCCAATTCCTGCTGCAGCTAGATAAAGCAAAACGGAAGAACCAAGCCCACCTGCTCCAATGCATAATACTGAGCTGTTTTTAAGATTTAGTTGGCCCTCATAACCTATCTCTTTGAGGGTCAAATGTTTTTGATATCTTTCTTCTTCATCAGAGTTTAAGAAATTAAATTTTATATCTTTGGACATTGAAATCCTGTAATTTTTGCGAGATAAACTATGAAAATATAATAATTAAAATAAAAATTTTAGACTTTTAAATTTTTCTTATTACTCTAATTTTTTAATGTTTTTGTTAGAACTAGACCATAATGTGAAGTTTTTATAAATCTATTTTAAGTTTAAATATCTTCAGAAAGCATATATACCAACGTCTCTAAAAAAATACAAAATGTTTCGGTTCGGAATTTTGCACAACAAAAAGGTAGTCAATAGACGTTTTTTCCGATACTGTCTGGTTCATATATTAAGTTTACTGAATTCATGAGTGATAACACTCCAGAGTCAAACCAAGACTCCGGCTCCGATACAAGCTCAGAAACCAAAAGTTTTTCAGAGAAGTACTCTGATGTTATGGGAAAAGTCAACGAAACCCTTGGTAATGTTGATTGGACTCAAATGGGCAAGTACGGCAAGGCAGCAGGCATAATTGCTGTTGTCGTAATAGCTCAGATAATAATTAAAGTTGTCATTGACACGATAAACTTTTTCCCAATTCTTCCTGGTTTACTAGAACTGCTAGGGGTCATTGTTGTCGGTCAATGGAGCTGGCAAAATCTTCGTACGAGTGAGAATCGTGAAGCTGTTCTAGATAAGGTACAAAATCTTAAGAAGACATATTTAGGGTAGTTAAAGATTACATATTAAGAATTGCTTTTACGTAATCTTCAACTTGGTTTAAGTACCCTCCTCCAAACATATTGGCGTGATTCAATATGTGATAAAAATTATAAATAATAATTCTTTTTTCAAATCCTTTTTTTATAGGAAAAATTTTATGGTATTCTTCATAAAATTCTTTTCTAAAACCTCCAAATAGTTTTGTCATAGCTATATCTACTTCATTATCTGCCCACCAAGATGCAGGGTCAAATATAACCCCCTTTCCATTTTTGTCCATTCCTGCATTGCCTGACCATAAATCACCATGAACTAGAGCATTTATTGGTTTGTGATTCAGCAATTCTGATTTAATTTTTTCTTTAACTTTATTTATAATTTCCTTATCTAAAATTCTCGATTTAAGACTTAATAATTGAGGTATTATCCTTAAGTTTAAAAAACAATCTATCCAATTATCTTCCAAGCCTTTTTTCTGATCTGTTGTTCCTATGAAACCCTCAACTGGAAACCCAAACATTTTGGGGTTAGATTCAGCTGATTTTAAGTGCAATTCACCTAAACCTTTTCCAAGCTTTTTTTGGTCAGAGTTATGCATATCTATCCATTCAATTAAAAGAATCTCTATATTTTTTATATTTTTATATGCAATAACTTCAGGAATAACTAAGTTTTCTTGGTTAATATATTTTCTCAAATTTTGGAGACAATATTTTTCAAATTCAAGAAATTTTTTGTTTCTAATGTTTCTTTTAAGGAATAACTTTTTGTTTGAGAATTCTATTCGCCATGCATTATGAATATCGCCACCATGTACTTCTTCAATACTTTTTGGATAGGTTTCACCTAATTCTTCACAAATTTCGTTAATTTCAATAGGAGATAATTTTTGCATTTTAATGAAAAAGTCTGAAGTTATTGTTGTAGGCGCCGGTATAGCAGGACTAACTTCTGCAGCGATTTTATCAAAACAAGGATTATCAGTGACTTTAATCGAATCTCATACTCAAGCCGGAGGATGTGCCGGTACTTTTAAAAGAAAGAATTATACTTTCGATGTTGGCGCAACTCAGGTTGCTGGTTTAGAGAAGGGAGGAATACATTCTAGAATTTTTGATTTTTTAGATATTCCATCCCCAGAAGCCACAATTTTAGACCCTGCTTGCATTGTTGATTTAAATGATGGTGGTAATCCTATACCTATTTGGTATGAAAAAAGTAAATGGATTGCTGAACGAGAAATGCAGTTTCCTGGGAGTCAAAGATTTTGGAAGCTTTGTACCCTAATACATGAAAGTAATTGGATATTTGCTAATAATAATCCTGTATTACCAATAAGTAATTTTTGGGATTTTTCTCAACTTCTTAAAGCACTAGTACCTTCAAACCTTGTCACAGGTATCTTACTTAAATCTACTATTTTTGATCTATTGCGGATATGTGGATTATCCAAGAATGAGCGCTTGATTAAATTCTTAAATCTTCAACTAAAACTTTATTCTCAAGAGGACGTTCATAGTACTGCAGCATTATATGGATCTACTGTTCTTCAGATGTGTCAACAGCCACATGGTTTGTGGCATCTTAAAAAATCTATGCAGTCTTTAAGTGAATCATTAGAAAGTTCATTAATTAAAACTGGAGTTAATTTAATTTTTGGACAAGAAGTTAATTCTATAACTTTTGACGAAGTAAATATGTGTTGGCAACTATCTGCTAATTCGAAAAAAAAATCATTTATCTATCAAGCAAAAGATGTGATTTATACCGCACCTCCACAATCTTTGCTCAAGCATTTGAAAGATCCTTTAGAAAGAAAAAAAAATTATAAAAATCGACTTAATAATTTGCCTGATCCAAGTGGAGCTGTTGTTTTTTATTCAGCATTAAAAAAGGAACATATTAAAAAAACATTCTCCAATCATTATCAATTTGTTTCAAAAGAATTTTGTTCGTTATTTGTATCAATTAGTGATGATGGTGATGGAAGAGCGCCAAAAGGTGAAGTTACTTTAATTGCCAGTATCTTTACCAAAACTAAAGATTGGTTTGATCTAGATAAACAAACTTACTTAAAGAAAAAAAATGCTTTCATGAAAAAAATATCCCTTGAATTGGAAAGTCAATTTGATATTGATCCTGAAAAATGGCTACATAGAGAACTAGCAACTCCATTGGGCTTTGAAAAATGGACAAAAAGACCTAATGGAATAGTAGGCGGGCTTGGTCAAAATCCAGATATTTTTGGTTTATTTGGATTATCAAGTAGGACACCTTTTGAAGGTTTATGGTTATGTGGAGATTCGATTTATCCAGGAGAGGGGACTGCAGGTGTTAGTCAGTCTGCATTAATGGTTTCAAGGCAAATTTTAGCTTCCAAAGGTATGGAAAATTTTAGTTTATAAAATTTTGTCTGTTTTCTTTTGCTTCAGCAAGTTTTTTAGAAAGTAAATCCCAATTTTTTTCTTTAATAAGAGATTCCAGTGTATTCAGCTTATTTTTAAAATTATTTATGGAATTTAAAACATTAATCTGATTATTAATAGCTAAATCTAAGCCTAGTTGTTCATTACCTCCGCCAACTCTCGAAGTGTCAGCAAATCCTGTAGCAGCTAATTTTTGCGAGAGATCTAATAAAGATTGATTATTTTTTGTTTGAGCAGTTTCTATGAGGGCAGAAGCTAAAAATATAGGCAAATGAGAAATTAGAGATACTGCTTCATCATGCTCTTTTGGCGAAGCTTCACAAATTTCACAATCCATTGATTTTATGAGCTCGGAAATAGTTCTGACTGAATTTAAATCACTATTTTGTGTTGGGGTAATAATCCATTTTGCATTTTTAAAAAGACCTTCAAAACCTGAATCAACTCCTTTTTTTTCTGTGCCTGCCATTGGATGAGATCCAATAAATAGAGGATGTGATTTTTCCCATGTATTTACAATTGGTTCTTTTACAGACCCTACATCCGTTAGTATTGTTTCCTGAGGTATTGATGCTACTAATAGTTGCGACGGACTGATCAAATCTTTGATAGGCAATGCCAAAATTATTAGCTCACATTTTTTCAATAAGCTCAGATCACAGCTAACAAAATTTGCAAGTTTTTTATCCTTAGCTTTTTTTTCATTAAATTCATTATTTGCTATTCCATAAATTGTATGATTTAGACTTTGGAGTTTTAATCCTAAAGAACCACCAATTAATCCTAATCCTACTATTCCAATGTTCATAAATTAATTAATTCAAGACCCTCTTTTATTGATACCAATTTTTTGTATATTAGGTTCATAAATTTTGCATGTTTTTGAAATTAAATTAATTATAAATGCTTGAAATTTTAAGTCATCAATATTTGAAAAATTTTTTGAGAGATCAAAGTATTAATTGGGAGCACATATATTCTTTTGGGAGGATAGTTTCCAAATGTATTGAAAATGATTCTACCTATCTAATTAATTCAGAAATTTTCTCTAGCTATGATTGGTTACCTCCAATTTTGATTTCTTTATTTTTAAAGGAAGAGGATTCAATTTTTATTTTATCTAAAGAAAAAATCCAATTTATAAGCCAATTTCATATTGATTCATTGAAAAATCTAGGTTTTAACTT